>JBGTCC010000538.1:0-4166 GCA_041749055.1 Thermodesulfobacteriota bacterium
GGGTTGAACATCGTTCATAACGCGGTGCTTTATCCGTTGATTGCCGCGGGGGTTGGCATAGCGGCGCACGATCCGGCGTTTATTTATGACAAGGGCATCAATATTTATTTATTGGTGGGATTGTTGCTGGCAATTCTGGAAGGTGTATTCCGGCTCAAGGATGGGCTGTTCAAAGTCAAGCCCGCCGAGGAGATGCAGTTTCCGCCGGCAATCTACGGCGGTCCCCTAGCTTTGGTAGCGGACTCAATGTTGTCAAAGCGCATTGGACTGGTTCGGGAGATGCCGATTCCGGTGGAAGGATTTTACTCCAAGGGGTTTGTCGCCAAGCGCGAACGGGAACGCCGTTATGGCAATATCTACACCGTCGAGGACTATGGCGGGGCGTTTCTCATGCGCATGGAGTTTCCGCGCTGGCTGCCGGAGATTGGCGTTAAGAGCCGCGAGCAGTTGTCCGATGAAATGCCGGATTACGATTACGATTTGGCGCTGCAAGACGGCCAATTGGTCGTCAAGGGCAAGTGTACCGACCCGAAGGTGCGAATGATCTCCTCGAGTGTCGGCGCCTTTCCCCCGGAGTTCACCAGCATCATTCCATTTCGTGAACGGATCTCCGGGTTTGCCCATCAGTTCAATGACAAAAACTTAGAGGTGCTGCTGGTCAAAGCCTAACGATTGAACCGGGATAGCGTGGCGATCGATTTATCTACAAAAACATTTTTAGCCACTACCGCAAAGCCACGGGATGAGGAAAACTCCCGTGGCTTTTTTGTGCGCGGCCAGCCGGTGCTGCTCAGGCCGATGACCAAGGATGACTTGGATGAGGTGATGGCGATTGAACAATCGGCATATCGCTATCCCTGGAGTTCGGGCTTCTTTTTGCAGGAGCTGCAGGTGGCGTGCGCGCGCTCTATTCTCGCCGAAGTCGACGGCAAGATTTGCGGCTATGTACTGTTTTGGTTGCTGCCAGGGGCCATCGATGTTCACAACATCGCTACCGCTTCTGACTGCCGCCGGCTCGGTATTGCGCGTATGCTGATGCAGCAAGTCGTCGCCGCAGCGGGGGCCCAATCGGCTACTCGCGTGACACTTGAGGTCCGCCAGTCAAATGAGCCGGCCAAGAGGCTTTATCTTTCGCTTGGCTTCATCCAAACGGGGTTGCGCAAGGGCTATTACGCGGCCGATGGCGAAGATGCTTTTACGATGGCGTTGGAACTTGATAGATGAGTTGAAGTTTGAGCGAATTAGGCGCGACTTTGCTAACTTCACCATGATTGGATATTTAAAGCATAAAGTATTGAAGCGACAATTTTTTCGCGAAAATATTACCAAGCTTGACGCGCCGTTTACGTCTGTTGTATAACTTATCTGTTGGTTACAGCTAAATGGCGGTCCAAAGTTGGTGACCGCTAATTTTTTTTGAAGTTCCGACAGCGGGACGACGACGAGCGGCATGATTCAAATAACTAAATTAACCGTTGTCAAATTTGCCAGCCGCTTCTGTAATCAGCTCACCCATCCTTATTTTCATTGTTCCCTAGGTTCAGCCATCCATCATCGACTCTGGTTCGTTCTCAAACAGGAATGTTTCGGTTTACGAGGAGGTTCTCATGTTTAAGGTAGGTGAAAAGGTTGTTTATCCGGCCCATGGTGTCGGTGAGATCGAGGCGATTCGCTCGCATACGATCTCCGGTTCGGAGCGAAAGTTTTATATGCTGCGCATTTTGGAAACCGATATGAAGATCATGATCCCCATCGACAATGTCGATTCCGTGGGATTACGCAAGATTATCGATCGGGCGATGGTCAATAAGGTCTACAAGGTTTTGCGTACGAAGAAGGTCGAAACCGACCAGCAGACCTGGAACCGTCGTTACCGTGAATACACCGAAAAGATCAAGACCGGTTCGATCTTAGAGATCGCCAAGGTGTTGCGCGATTTGTTCGTTCTAAAAGGCGATAAGGAGCTTTCTTTCGGCGAGCGAAAGATGCTCGATACCGCACGCAATTTGCTGGTCAAAGAGCTGTCGATCGCGCGCTCCCACTCCGAAGAGAAGATCATGGATGAGCTGCGCCACATATTCACGCACTAAGTCCCGAATCGAAACCGAATATGTTTCTAAGAGCCGAGAGCTTACCTCTCGGCTCTTTGTTTTTGGAGATGCGATGCATGTCACGGCTATAATCCTTGCCGCCGGCGCTGGCCGCCGGATCGGTGGCGTCATTCCTAAGAGCTATCTGCCGATAGCCGGTAGACCGCTTATCCTACGCACAATGGATCGGATATTGTCCTCGCAGCGGGTCGGCGAAGTAATCTTGGTCGTGAGCGCGGATGAGATCGAGCGTTGTCGTCAGCTGCTCGAAGCCGACATTTCGTTGAAAGGCCGCTCCTATGCTCTGCAGGCGGGTGGAGCGACGCGTCAGCAATCGGTGCGACGCGGGTTGGAAACCATCAGCGCGGGCACCGATATTGTGATGATCCACGACGGTGCCCGGCCATTTGTTTCGGCGGCGCTCATAGACCGTTGTATTGCGGCGGCGGTGGCGCAGGGCGCGGCGGTGGTTGGCCTGCCTGTCCGCGACACCATCAAACGGGTCAGCACTGACGGCTACGTTCAAAGCACCCCGGAGAGAGCGGGTTTGTGGGAAATCCAGACGCCGCAGATTTTTCAGCGCGAGTTGATCGTCGCGGCCCATGAGCGTGCGGCGCACGAAGGTCTCGAAGCGACCGATGACGCAATGCTGATGGAGCGCATGGGTAAACCGGTCTTGGTCGTGGCGGGGGAGCGGACCAACTTTAAGATAACCGTGCCCGAGGACCTGCTGCTCGCCGAGGCAATGATTCGCGCCGGCGTGGTTAGTTAATGTGCCGGTGCTTTGAGGCCTTCGTTCAAGCTGCCGCTGCGAAAACCCTGTAGGTCGAGGCTGACGAAACTGAATCCCACCTCTTTGAAGCGAGCGACAATCGCGTCTCTGATGGTCTTGTCGAAAAGCCGGTCGATTTCGTTCTGGTTGACTTCAATTCTTGCCAGATCGCCATGATAGCGCACGCGAAACTCGCGGAAGCCCAACCCTTTCAAAAACACCTCGCAGGCGCCGACCTTCTTGAGTTTTTCCAGATCGATGGAGGTGCCATAGGGAAAGCGCGACGACAGGCAGGGGCTCGATGGTTTGTCCCAGGTCGGCAAAGCCAGTTCACGACTGTAGCGGCGAATGTCGTCCTTGGTCATGCCGGCATCCACCAGTGGGTGGCGTACGCGCCACTGATCCGCCGCTTGCAGCCCAGGACGGTGATCCTTGAGGTCATCCAAGTTCGTGCCATCGACGATGGTTGCGATCCCCATCTTGTCCGCTTGCTCGCGGCAGATCCGATAGAGCTCGTCTTTGCAGAAGAAGCAACGATTGACCGGATTCTGCGCGTAGGCAGGATTGTCGATTTCGTGGGAGTCGAGGATGATATGGCGGCAGCCTAAGCTGGCGGCGAAATGTTTCGCTGCGTCAAGCTCGCCCGGCGGCACGGATGCCGACGAAGCGGTCAGCGCGATGGCGCCGTCGCCCAAAGCGAGATGCGCGGCTTTCAACAAAAATGTCGAATCGACGCCGGCGGAGAACGCCACCAGGGCTCGGTCCGATTGCCGCAGGATGTCGGTCAGGTTGCTGAACTTTGCGTCCATCGTTTGTCACTGAAAAGGTCGGTGCTCAGGTAATGCTCACCCTTGTCGGCGAACAGGGTGACGACCACATGGCCTTTGCCGAGTTTTTGCGCCACTTTTAACGCGGCGCAGCAGGCGGCGCCCGACGAGATCCCAACCAGGAGTCCTTCCTCGGCGGCTAATCTGCGCGCGTGTTGAGTCGCTTCTTCGTCGGTGACCGTGATCACTTCGTTGAGAATATCCAGGTTCAATACCGCGGGAATGAAACCGGCGCCGATGCCTTGAATTTTGTGATAGCCCGGCTCGCCGCCGGAAATTACCGGCGAGGACGCCGGTTCAACGGCGCAGATTCTGACGCCCTTCATTTTTTCTTTGAGCACTTCGCCGACACCGGTAATCGTGCCGCCGGTGCCGACTCCGGCGACAACGGCGTCGATGCGCTTGACCTGCTTGAGCAGTTCAAGCGCGGTGGTCTTGCGGTGAATTTCCGGGTTTGCCGGATTGTTAAATTGCTGC
>JBGTCC010000539.1:0-11067 GCA_041749055.1 Thermodesulfobacteriota bacterium
GGACCAGGTCATGCTCAGCGAATTGTCCAGGATGACGACCAGCGACACCGGACCGCCGCCGGCGAACAGACCGGCGCCGGTTTGGAAGATCGGATTGGCGAGCAGGAGCGCGAGACAAATCACCGCCAGCGTCCGCAATGCTAAGAGCAGCCAGTGGCGCAAGCGGTAGCTGCGCGAAATGCGCTTTTGCGACAGCAGGATGAATCGGACGGCGGGGAAGCGGATGCGCTTCAAGCGGCGCCGATTGAGCAGATGAATCAACACCGGCAACGACGCCGCAGCCAGGCCGAAAAGAAACAGCGGGTAGAGAAAAAAAACCGACATGCCAGGCCTACCCTCTCCAACTCAAATAGCTCGCCAGCGCCTGGTCCAGCGGCGTCGTGGTGGAGATCAATTGGTAGTCGATGGCGCTGTCATGACACTGCTTGCGCATGTCGGTGACGAATTCTTGGACGACTTCTTTATAAGTGGCGCGGATCGCGCGCGGGTCGGCGATCACTTGGAGATTAGCGGCTTCCAAATCTTCGAACAGGATATTGCCCTCGAAGGGCAAGTCGAGCTCGGCCTGGTCGAGCAGGTGAAAGACGATGACATCATTGCCCTTGAAGCGGAACTGGCGCAGTCCCTTGAGAATCGGTTCGGGCTCGTCGAGCAAATCGGAAATCAAAACGATCAGACCGCGCCGACGGATCTGCCCGGCCAACTCTTCGAGAATTTTCGCGACATTGGTTTCGCCGGCAGGGCCGCGATTCTCCAGGGCGCGGATGATTTCCAGGAGATAGTCGCGCTTGGAGCGCGGCGGGATGAAGGATTCGATCTTGTTCGAAAAAGTGATCACGCCGGCGGCGTCCTGCTGCTTCAAAACCAAATATGCGAGCGATGCGGTGAGGGTGCAGGCGTAATCGAACTTGGTGATGCCGTCGGAGGCGTAGTTCATCGAGGCGCTGCCGTCGACCAGCAAGTAGGCGCGCAGATTGGTCTCGTCCTCGTACTCCTTGATCATGTAGCGGTCGAATTTGCCGAGCGCCTTCCAGTCAATGCGGCGGATCTCATCCCCCGGCGAATACTCGCGATGCTCTTCGAACTCCACGCTGAAGCCTTTAGCGCGGCTCTTGTGCACGCCGGAAAGTAACCCTTCGACCACCCAACGCGCGCGCAGGGCGAGATTGGCGATGCCCGCGAGGACTTTGGGGTCGAAGTAATTTTTATCGCTGGCCATGGCTTACTCGAATGCAATCCAAATCACAGATTCCATATTCCAGAGCGAAAGAATCCGGCGAATTTGGAATTTGCAATCTGAAATTTGAAATGGGCGTCCGCGCCCTAGCGCGCCTTCCCGTCGGTCGAGGCTTTTACGTCGGCCAGGAGCCGGTTGACGATATCGAGGGAAGAGATGCCTTCGCCTTGAGCTTTGAAATTGGGCACGATGCGGTGGCGCAGCACCGATGGCGCCATGGCTTGGATATCTTCAATAGACACGGCGTAGCGCCCTTGCAAGATCGTCCGCGCCTTGGCGCCGAGGATCAAAAACTGCGACGCGCGCGGTCCGGCGCCCCACTCGACATAGTCTTTGACGAACTGCGCCCCGTCGGCGCTTTGCGGCCGGGAGCGCTGCGCCAGGGCGACCGAATAGGACACCACGAAGGGCGAGACCGGCACTTTGCGCACCAGTTCCTGGTAGCGCAGGATCGCTGGGCCGTCCATGATTTTCTGTGGCGCCGGTTTGGCGTTGGAAGTGGTCTGCATGACGATCTTTACTTCGTCATCGAAGTTAGGATAACGGATTTCGATATTAAGCATGAAGCGGTCGAGCTGGGCTTCGGGCAAAGGATAAGTTCCTTCCTGCTCGATGGGGTTTTGTGTCGCCAGGACAAAGAACGGCAAGTCGAGTGGATAGGTGCGGCCGCTGGCGGTGACCTTATACTCCTGCATCGATTGCAGCAGCGCCGCCTGGGTCTTGGGCGGCGTGCGGTTGATCTCGTCGGCGAGCAGGATGTTGGTGAAAATCGGTCCCTGCAAAAACTGAAACTGCCGGCGCCCGGTGGCGGCGTCTTCTTGGAGAATATCGGTGCCGGTGATGTCCGACGGCATCAGGTCCGGGGTGAACTGAATGCGGTTGAAGTCCAAGTCCAAAATCTCGGCGAGGGTGCTAATCAATAGAGTCTTGGCCAGCCCCGGCACGCCGACCAACAAACAGTGGCCGCGGGCGAACAGGGCGATCAGAACTTCTTCGATGACGCGGTCCTGGCCGACGATGACCTTGCCGATCTCGCCGAGCATGGCGTCCCTTTTGTCGGCAAACTCTTCGATCTCGGCGATCTCATGCTGTTCTATCTGGGTGGCTTCCATGATGGGTATGATTCTTCCTTTGCAATCAATTCACGCGCCCGAGGCTCTCCAGTGTGGTTTTAGCCTGACGCGACCTTTCGGCGTCCCCCAGGGCGGCGTAAACTTCGGTGAGTAAACGATAGATCAGCGGATGAAACGGATTCAATTGGATCGCCTCTTCGAGGACGCTACGGGCTTCCTTGAAATTTTTCGTCAGGTGGTAACCGCGCCCCAATTGCACGTAGGTGTTGGAGCTGTCCGGATCGATGTCGAGGGCTTTCTTCAAGAGGACCAAGGCTTCCTCGGCGCGATTTTGTTCGATCAGGACGCGACCGACTTTGTTCAAGATCACCGGTGACTGCGGGCTCGCTTGCAAGGCGCGCTGGTATTCGTTGAGAGCAGCCACCGGGCGGCCCTTGGCGAGCAACTGATCGGCCAGATGGGTGCGGTTGCGCGCGATGGCGGATTGAATCTCGCGCAGCTCGACCACTTCTTCATCTTCACGCTGGTCTTTCTTGACCCTCAGCCTGCGCACGCGCGAGCCTTCAATCGGCTTCAATCCCTTGGCTTTGAGAAAAGCCTTCCACTTGGCTTCAAAGGCATCGAAGGCCATGCCGTAGACTTTTTCCACCGCTTCGGCCGTCGGTCTGTCTTTGAGGGTAGCGAGCAGTTCGCGCACGCCGGCTTTGCCTTTGCTCTGATTGATAAAATCGACGGCGGAGGCGGCTTCGGCGTAGGCCAGCTGCACCTGTTCCGGTGTGTCCAGGTGGATCAGCGACGGTTCCATTTTCTTAAAACCGACGAATTGATTTTTTTCCAGCGCCTGCACCAGCAAGGTTTGATTGGCCGGCGTCAGGTAATCCTCATGGGCCTGTTGGGCCGGCGCCGGTTTGCGCCAGCGGGTTTCGTAGAAACGCGCCATGCCCTCATGCAGCCAAATCGGCGCTTGGTTGTTCGACAGGGAGACGATGACGTAATGCAGATACTCGTGGCTCAGCGAATCGACCCAGCGGTAGCCGAAGCTCAACGCCCGCGGCGAGATGATCATCAACTTATTGAACTTGCAGATGCCGACGGCGCCGGTCTCTTCGATGTCGCGCAGCGACAGGGTCGAGATGGCGTTAAAACTAGTGGCGTCCGGGGCGACCTCGATGCGGACTTTTTCCTTGGGAAAGTAGCCCAGTTCGGCGCCGATAGCTTCGTAGGTTTTTTCGAGGGCGTCCAAAGCATGGGGCACCAGGATGGCGTCGCGCTTGTCGTCGACGAACAGAATGAAGTGGGCGCTCTCGTGCCGCTTGAAAGACTTATGAACGTCGAGAGTCAGCTGGGTGAGCAGCTTCATCGCCTGGCGCCGTGGATTCTTCGAATCAACTGCCAGGGCGCGGTCGAGAATGGTCAGCGCTTCTTGGTAGCGGCCTTGGTAAAACTTAATCCGGCCGTCGAACTCCAGGGCGGCCGCCGATTTGGGATTGTCCTTGAGCGCCTTGGCGGCGATCGCCTCGGCGTCGGCGAAGCGCCAGGCTTCAAGGACCTCTTCGCCGGCTTTGAATTCACGTTCGGCTTCGGCGCCGTAGAGCGGTCCGGCCAATAAACATGCGAATATGAGAAACGGCGCGATTCGGTACATCAAGCGGCAATCACTCGGAAAGATTTTTGAAATAGCGCTCGATCTGCTCTTTCATCTGCCGAGGCACGCCCTGCTTGAGAGAGTCGAGAATCTCTTCGCGGAAGTTACGCGGTGCTTTGTATTCTTCTTTGCCAGGCAGGCGGAACTTTTCCGTGTCGAGCCCGGTGAAGCCCTGTTCAAAGTCAAAATCGGGGAATTGCGGCATGCCCGGAAGCGGCGTCAGGCTGCCGAACGGCAAGAAGCGGCCCGGCCCACCCTGGCGGAACAACCGGGTCATCGGCATATTGCCCATCTGCCCACGCTGGGCCATTTGCTGCATGGACTGCTGCATCTGCTGCTGTGCTTGGCCCAACCGTTCCAATGCCTGGCGCTCCGGCGGCACCGCGCCGCGGGAGTCGAGCTCGCCTAAACGGCCCTGGGCGCTGCCCATCGCCTTGCCGGCTTCGCCGATGCCCTGAACGATCCTGGGATCAAGTTGGGGGAAAAGCTGGAACAGCGACTCAAGCTTTTCATGCAGAGTCTCGGTTCGCTCCTTCAAAACATCTTCGCGTTGGGCGAGCTCGCGCAGCGCGCGTTTATCGGCATCGCTCAAGGCTTGCACCGGTTCGTTGAGCAGTTTGTCCAGTTCATTCTTAATGTCGCCAATGCTTTTATCCGCCCGTTGCGCTTTGGGCTCCTGCACCGGCGTGCGCTTTTTCGCCAGTTCCTTGCGGATATAGCCGTCGCCTTCGTTGAAGCCGGGAAAATCCTTCTGGCTCAGCTTGGCGATCAAGTTGCGCAACAGCGCGTTCATGGTGGCATCGTCCAAGTTGGTGAGCAGGTTGGGATCGTCGGGCCCTTCGCGGTCGGGAAACAGTTCGGTGAGTTTGCCCAACTCGGCGATGGAGCGCGCCAGGAACTGTTCCAACTTCGATTTTAGCGCGGCGTCCCGTTCGGTGAGGCCGGCGCTATTAAGATTCTCGGTCTTGACCAAAATCTCTTGCTGCTCGCGGGCGATCTCTTGAAGCTCGTTGGTCTGGCGCTGCATTTCGCCCTGCATGCGCCCCATGCTCGAGGCCATCTGCGAGCGCTGCATGTTTTGCATCGCCGCGACCATTTGCGCCATATGATTGAACAGCTCGCGCGCCAGCTGGCGCGCGCCCTCGATGTCGCCGGCCTGAAGTTTTTTGCGGATCTCGTCGAGGGCCTTGAACATCTCGTCCATGCCGAGCCCCTGCATCTGCTCGGCGTTCATGAAATCGTCGGGCATCTGCTGCGCCAGCTGCGCCATCGCCTGCTGCAACTCCATCAGCGATTTCGCCAGATCGGCGATCTGCTTCATGATCGCGTCGAGATTTTTATCGCCGCTTTGCAGCTTGTCGAGCGAATCCATCAAGCGCTCTTGGTTGCGCGCCAGATCCTGCGCCGTCGAAGCGAGCTCTTGGGCTTTCATGCGCTTGCCAATGTCCTCGGACAACAGCGACATGCGCTCAAGCTCGGACGATATCTCATCGCGCGCCTTGAGCTTGTCGTCGGCGTTGGCGGCTTGCTCTTGCTTGCGCAAAAGATCGTCCTTGGTGAAGTCGAGATTGCGCTTGAGCGCCTGGAGATCGGAATAGGTCGCGAAATCCGTCATACGGTCTTTTTCCGTGCGGCGCATGATCTCTTCGGTGCGCTTGGCGGCGTCGGCCAAGTTTTGCTCGAAGCGTTGTTCCAATTCTTTCAACTGAGCCGTCGGCTTGTCACCCGGATTGGGCGTTTCTAGATGATCGGCCAGGAGATTCATCATGCGCGCGTTCAAGTCTTTGACCATCTCGGCGATCTGCTGATGCTCGCCTTTCAAATTCTTGAGCTTCAAGCGGATTGACTTCGAGGTGCCGAGTTTAGGGCCGGAGATGGTATCGTTGTCGAAAACTTGCAGGAAAAACATCGCTTCGTCTTGGTCGCGCAGACCGAGTCGGCCCAAGTCCAGCTTATATTGATCGCGCAGGATCAGCCGCTTCGAATCGTCCCTGGCGAGACGAATCTTGTCTTCGCGTTCGCCGATCTTGACGATCAAATTGACCTCGCCGATGCCGAAATCGTCGCGCGCGCTGTATTCGAGATTCAAAACTTCGTCGCCGTTGATTTCCAAATCTTCCGTCGGCCGGAGCAGGTCGACGGTAGGAAACCCATCGGGCTTAACACGCAGCTCATAATTGATCGGCGAATTCTTAAAGCCGTGACTATCCTCAACGTGAATGCGATAGGACTGCGACTGAAACAGCACCAGATTCGCCTGCAGCTTACGGCCGTCGATCTTGAGCGGGATCTTCTTGCCGTCATCCATGACGATTTCGGCCTTGACCACATCCCTGGTGGTGACTGCGTCGAGGCGGAGGGAAGAACCTTTGAGCCCTTCGATATTGCCCTCTGGCGAAGCGACGGACGCCAGCCCGCTGTAGGCCGGCGGATAGAGCATGAGTTGAACATTGGCGATCTCCGGGGTGTCCACCGCCTCGGCGGTGAAGGTGGCCGAAGTGAACGAGCCGGTCATCACGCGGTAGCGCAGGGTTTTGTCGAGGCGGGCGATCTTGCTCGAGAACTTGCCGCCGCCAAGATTTTCCATGGCGGTCGTTTCCTGGCCGATGAACTCGCCTTTGGCATTGGTGCCTTGCCAGGTGATCAGTTCCAGAGACTGCGGCAGCGCACCGCCAGTGGCGGCCTGGATCGTCACCGGGCTACCGCGCACGACACGCAATCCCTTGGGTTCGACTTCTATTGTAGTTTGGCTCGGCGGCAGATGGTCTAACGGATTCGCCAACATATTCAACGTCCCGCCGACCCAAGACGGATTGAGGAAGACCGTCGCCGCTACAGGTACAATTAAAAATGCTAGTAGTCTCGCGCTGGAGCGAATCCGGCGATGATCGAGCAAGTCGTCAATTTTCAACGCCGCCACCTGTTTGCGGGTCGCGCGCAAGAGCGCAAACACCATAGTCGCCGAGAATCCGGGAGTATTCTTAGCCTCGGCGACCTGGGGATAGAGTTGCAGCGAGTTGATTAGGTTATTGCGCAGCTTGGGCTGCTTCTGTTCGATATAAAGCGCCGCCCGTTCTTGCGACAAGCGGCCGAGAAAGCGAAAGAGGGTCCAAGCGATAGCAGCGAGAAGAACGACTCCAGTCAAAATGGAGTAGGCCAGCGGCGCATAAGGCAAGAGCTGCCGCAGCTGGTAGGTGCCGAGACCGGCGCCCAACAACAGCACGGCGCAGATCGCCGTCAGGCAAATTCCCTCGATCCCTCGGAGCAGCTTGAAGCGCCGGCTGAAGCGCTTCAGGAACGAGGAGAGCTCTTGATATTCTTCCTGTCCCATAACCTTAAACCGAAATCATCTTATCGCCGTTTAGGGGGCATTGTCTAGGTCCGGCGGAGGATCCTTTGTGCGGCGCACTTGCTGCGAAACTAACAATCGCCAGAGAGTCATATTTCACACAAAAAAGATTGTTCACTAATGAGCGATTGCTTGTGGCTGTGGAACGAATTCAGCGTCGCCGGCCCGAACCAACGGCCCAGTTGCTTCATCCAAGGACGGTCGCCGACCGTGATTGAACTCCGTGCCGGGCTACGTGAACGATGTTCAAAACAACACACCGAGGCCAGAAGACCTCGCTCACCGACGGCACCGGCTGGGTGACCAGCTGGACGCACAAACACAGGCCAGCAACTTCAGAGTCACCAACCGGGCGACCACGGGCAACAATACCTTCGGCATCAACCGGGCGACGCAGAACTGGAGCTATACCTACAGCCCCATCGACACCCTCACCAACAGGAATTAGCCGTGGGGCAATTCAGGAATTGCCCCTGCTCGCATTGATGGGAATCGGCGCAGCGCCTCAGCCCATCCTACGGCGCTACATCGAGAAGAAAAAAAAGCCGACAGGGGAGCGCGGACATTCCTGTGCGCTTTTGAACAATAGCCGGTCGGAACGCCGCCCTACTAAATTTCGCACTCACTTGAAGATCAGACTGGTAAACGTCACCGCCGAACCGGTCTCGGGCGTGAACGCCTGCCCGTAATGGAGATGATGACCGCTCTCGCCGTCGAGCAGGTGAATCAGTGAATAAAGCGGCGAGAAGCCGCATATCTTGCGCTTGTCCTCGTCTTTGGCTATCTCCTGAAAAAAACCCGGCGCATCCAAGGCGCTTAAACGATCGACCAGCTTGCGATCTTCCGCTTCGACCCATTTGAGGAAATCATCCGTGACTGGTTCTTCGTCACCAAACTGCTTGCCGACATGAGCGAGATCGACGCCGGCAACGAAACAGATTTGCCGCGTATCGTCTTTTGCCAACTGGCGCAGCGTTCGCAAGAAGCTGCCAACCGCGAACGTCTCTTCCGGCGGCGTCAGACTCACCATCATCGGGTGGAATGACGAAACCAAGATCGGCACGATCTTAAATGGCTTTTCCGATTCGCCCGTGAGCGCCGCGCGTTTCTGCGCGATGTATTTCAAGAAGAGGACCTGAAACTCGATGGAATGCTCGCCGCGATGGAGATACTCATCGGTGAAACAGTCATCGGCGCACTGCGACTGCAACTCCTCGATGAACTCGTCGTCAGTCTCGACTAAGCCCAGCGGCGTTTCAAAATTTTTATTTGTCAGAATGTACGGTGTCTGACCGCCGCAGTGCGATGTGCCGAGAACAATGTAAAGGTCGGCGCCGGGACTTTCAGCCAACGGCTTGTATGCCCACGCGTAGGCCGGGCCGCCGCGGTGAAAGTCGATGTGCGGCGCGACGATTGCCTTAGGCGCCTTTGACGCCGTCGCGCCAGCAGCAGTCGACGGCAGCCCAGGGCCTGTTGGCGCGGTAAAATAGCTGTCAAGCTGCGCCGTCAAGGCCGCCGGATCACTCTTGTAACCACCGCCGACATGGGCCGGCGCGCGGCTCGGCCGAGCGCGAAACTCGGCGATCACAGCTAGCTGAAATTGCTCAAACCGCGCGCTTTGTAAATAATATTGTTGATCGAGCATGGCGACGAATTGATCGAACTCCGCGCGCGCCAGCGGCGCGCGAAAGCGCTGCTCGAAGACTTCGCGCAGATCGCTATAAGCATGGCGGCCATCGAAATGGGCCAGAAGAAAATACCCCACCGGAGATATTCCCAGGGGCTTGGCAAAATTCAGCGGGTCTTTAAGATAGATGAGCGTCTTTCCGTCTTGTTGGATGGGAAACGCTTCGATGGCGCGAACTCTCGGTTTGTCGTCCATGATCGAGTCAGCTGCTAACGCGGGCACGACCGATGATTCAGACGATGCCGAGACGCTGCTTGGCTTCCTCGGCGATCATGCTCGGATTCCACGCCGGTTCCCAAACCAGATCGACGGTGGCGTCGCTGACCCCTTCGATGGCCATGATTTTCTCTTTGGCGTCCGCCGCGATCATCCCGCCCATGCCGCAACCCAGTGCAGTCAGCGTCATCTTCACCGCCACTTTGTCGTCGCTGACCTCGACATCGTAGACCAATCCTAAATCGACAATGTTGACGGGAATCTCCGGGTCGAAACATTCATGCAAGGCTTCGTAAACCTGTTCTTTGGTTATCATGGTTCGTCTCCTGTTGGGTTCACCGCCGTAGCCCATTTAGTGAGTGGTAATGATCGTCGGTCCCTGACCCTTGTTGCCGCGCTCGGCGGCGATCGATAGTTGCCCGGCCAATTTCCTGGCGATGTCCAAAAAACTCTTACTCACCGGCGAGTTTGGGTCCTGAATCAAAATCGGCACGCCTTCGTCACCGCCCTGGCGCAGCGCCGGCGTGATCGGAATCTCGCCGAGGAAGGGAATTTGAAAGCGCTCCGCCGCCTGTTTAGCGCCGCCTCGGGAAAAAATATCATGTTCTTTGTTGCAGCCGTCGCAGATGAAATAGCTCATGTTCTCGACTAGGCCGACGATCGGGATCATTACTTTGTCGAACATCGATTTCGCCCGCACGACATCGGCCAGGGCGACAAGTTGCGGTGTCGCCACCAATACGGCGCCGCTCACTTTTAACTGTTGCGAAAAAGTAATTTGCACATCGCCGGTACCTGGAGGCATATCGACGACGAGATAGTCCAACTCGCCCCAATGCACGTCGCCCATCAATTGATGCAGCGCCTTGCCGAGCATCGGCCCGCGCCAGATCACCGCCTGGTCGGCGTCAAGAAAAAATCCGATGGACATGACCGGGATGCCATGGGCCATGGTGGGTTCGATTTTTTGCACACCGCCAACGTCGATTTTTTTCGGCTCGCCTTTGACGCCCATGATGATCGGCACCGATGGCCCGTAAATATCGGCGTCGAGCAGCCCGGTCTTGGCGCCGAGCATTTGCAGCGCCACGGCCAAATTGGCCGCAACCGTTGACTTGCCAACGCCGCCTTTCCCCGCGGCGACGAGAACGACATTCTTGACCGTCGGCAGCAAATCAGTCTGCCCAGCTCCCGACTTGCTGCCACGTACCTGGGCACCGAAGTTTATCTCTAGGCCGGCGATGCCGGGGACCGCGCCCAAAGCCTTCTTACAATCGGTTTCAATGGTTTCGCGCAACGGACAGGCCGGCGTGGTCAATTCCACGGTAAAGCGCACTCGGCCATTGTCGATGGCGAGATCTTTGACCATGCCGAGACTGACGATATCGCGGTGCAGTTCCGGATCTTGGACCTGGCGTAACGCTTCAATGATTTGTTCTTGTGAAATATTTTCCACGAAGCTCCTCTCGACGCGAAAGAACTATAGACCTATAAGGTCTATGAGGTCAATAACGCGACCTCAAATCCAGTCAATCGCGCCGTTAGCTTCCAGCGAATCCTCTAAAAACCCCGTAATCGTCACTGTTTCTTGCTGCATTCGCGACTGTTTGCTAATATTTACTTGTAGTTGCTGCGCTAGGAGGTTCAATGAAACAAGCCGGGACTTGGTTAGTTGGGACTCTGCTGCTGAGTTCCTTGACCGGCTGCGCCGGCGGTAATCTTAGCACACGCGAAAAAAGCGCCGGTATCGGCACTCTCGGTGGCGCGGCGGTGGGCGGCATTATTGGCGCCACCGTGGGTGCGCCGGGGGTCGGCGCGGTTGTCGGCGGCTCGTTAGGGCTGGGCGCCGGTGCCTTGATC
>JBGTCC010000540.1:0-1896 GCA_041749055.1 Thermodesulfobacteriota bacterium
ACTCATTGCCGCGACACTGGCGCATTCGCAGCCAACTCTGAGTTTGCGCTAAATCACCCGCCCGCCAAGAGGATTCGCCAGCTTTTTCAATGAACGGCGGCTCGACGCGTAACAAGCACAGACAACGCCAAAATCATCTGAATCGGCTTAGGACTTATCTTTGAAGACGAAATGGTAATACTCATCCATGTCCATGAGGGAGTCGAGCTCCGCCTCACTTTTTAAGCGCACTTCGATGAGCCAGCCTTCGCTGTAAGGATCTTCGTTGATGACCACGGGGTTGTCCTCTAACGTCGAATTGACCGCCATCACTGTTCCGGTGACCGGCGAGACCAGCTCATGCACCGTCGAGGCCGATTCGATCTCGGCAAAGATCTCGCCCTCTTCGATACTGTCACCGACATCCGGCAGCTCCACCGAAAGCACCGAACCGAGCGCACCCTGAATATAGTTGGTGAGGCCGAGATGGACATGCCGGTCTTCGACACCGACCCAGACATGCTGTTTGCTGACTTTGACTTCTTTTTCCGTCATGGTTGGTAACCCATCCCTACAAACTTTGTCGTTCTGCTGTCAAAAGTATTGTCTCCGGTCGCTGCCTTGACATCATCATGGAATTCACAGTAGCGATAGTCAAATCGGAAAAGCAAATTATGCGAGACTCTCAACCTTAGGAACAACATGGCTACCAACAATCCCCTGGCCGCCGGCGCGGCCATCGTCGCCGGATTGAAAAAGGCCGGCATCGACTTTGTCGCCACTCTGCCGGACGAGAAGATGCTCGAAGTGATCCGTGCCGTCGAACGCGACCGACAGTTAAAGCATGTTCCGTTATGCCGCGAGGAAGAAGGCATCGGCATTTGTGCCGGCGCCTATCTGGCCGGCAAGAAGACCGCGATCATTATGCAGAACGCCGGCTTTTTGAATAGCTGCAACGCTCTGACCACCACGTCGCTGCAGTTGCAAATCCCGATCTTGATGCTGATCTACTACGCCGGCGATATCGGCGACCGCGGTTTTACCACCCTCGGCGCGGTGACCGAACCAGTCTTGCAGGCGATGGGATTCCGCAGTTACGTGTTGCGCAAGCCGGAAGACATCGATGCAGTCCTGGCCGGCGCGCAGATTCTCGCCGACGATTCGAAAAAACCGGTGGCGGTGCTGCTGACCAAGAGCGTGCTGGGAGTAAAATGATGCAACGGTATGACTATCTGAAAGCGATCGGCGCTGACGCGCAGGACGCCCTGGCGGTGTCCACCGGTTGGGCCTCGCGCGAATGGTGGGCGGTGCGCCCCAGCGACGGCAATCTCAAGACCCGCACCCTTGGCTTGGTTTCCTCCATCGCCGCCGGATTGGCCATCGCCCTGCCGCACCGCAAAGTCATCGCCATCGACGGCGATGGCGCCTTTCTGATGAACCTCTGCGGCTTACCGACCATCGCGCGGCAGAGTCCGGGGAATTTGCTCCACCTGCTTTTCGACAACGAAATCTATGAAGCGTCCGGCGGCACCGCCACCGGGTCGCGCAGCACCGATGCGGTGGCCATCGCCAAGGGCGCGGGTTACCCACACGCCCTGTGGGTCGATTCACTGGAGGCGTTTCGCGGTGCATTCCTGCGCGCTTGGGAGAGCAACGAGCTGACCTTGATCGCCGTGAAAGTCGATCCCGGCCAGCCCAAAGATTTACCGCCGCTAAAACTCGACGAGATCGAGAACAAATACCGATTCATGCGCTACTTGGAAGCCACCGAGAACAAAGCCATTGTGAATCCGGGATTCGACTCGAAATTATAAACGGCCGGTTAAAATGCCGCCGAGAGCGCTGCGCAATGGCCGCGCGAGTTGCGGTCCCGGAGTCGTGAAAACAACCAGACGTACCATTGCCGAGTCAGAGTAT
>JBGTCC010000541.1:0-4076 GCA_041749055.1 Thermodesulfobacteriota bacterium
CAATGCCATAGCACAGACTTGCCATCGCCTCGCGACAGCCCGGATTTTCATAAAAAAATCGCGGATCGGGTGTGATACTAAAGGGCAGCGTCTTGAAGCCAAAATACTTTTCGTACATTTGCTCTTATCCGTCGATTAGGAAATAAGTTGCTGTCACTTCGATATCGTCCCGCCAATCGGACAAACTCCATCATCGTTGCGATTTTGCATAAATAACAAGACGCAAGCCCGATGCCACAATATATTGCATATCAAAGTCATTGAGCGATAACAGCCATGTAAGAGTGCTAATTGAATCAAGCTTTCGATATGAAGGGAATTCCCTCCACCGCTTCCGAAAAACCAGTCGAATACTCAGGCGACACTAGCCTAGGATCGTGGTACTAAAAGCCATCGTGCCTTCACTTTTCCAATCACACACAGCCACAGACATCGCGCATAATCAACCCCAATTAAATCTACCTCTCGATCTCTTTAATTATCGCCTCGGCAAAGCTTTTCGTCTTCGCCGTGCCGCCGAGATCGGGTGTGACACAATCGCCGCGCCACAGGACTTTTTCTAACGCCGCGTAAATCCGGTCGGCCGCGGCGCGCTCGCCGATATGGCGCAACATCATGACCGCCGCGGTGATCATCGCCGACGGATTGGCGATCCCCTTCCCTTTGATATCCGGCGCGCTGCCATGCACCGGTTCGAAGAGCGCGTGGTGATCGCCGAGATTGGCGCCGGCGACCAGCCCCAGACCGCCAACCAAACCAGCAGCCAAGTCCGACACGATGTCGCCGTAAAGGTTTTCCAGCAGCAGGACATCGAACTGGAAGGGATCGAGCACCAACTGCATGCAAGCGTTGTCAACGATGATGTCGCTGAAGCCGATGCGCTGATATTTTTGCGCCATCTTACGGGCGCAGTCCAGAAACAAACCGTCGGTGAGTTTCATGATATTGGCTTTATGCACGGCTATGATTTTTTTCCGGCCATGCTTCTTGGCGTACTCAAAGGCGAATCTGGCTATGCGCGTCGAAGCCTTCTCGGTGATGATCTTCAAGCTCTCCATCACGCCAGGGACGACTTCATGTTCGATGCCGGAATAAAGCCCTTCGGTGTTCTCCCGCACGACCACCAAATCGACGTCCTGATATCGCGCCTTGACGCCGGGCAAGTTCTTGATCGGCCGCAGATTGGCATAGAGATTGAACGTCTGGCGCAGCTCAACATTGACGCTACTGAATCCTTCACCCACCGGAGTCGTCACCGGCCCCTTGAGAGCGACCTTGGTCTTATTGAACGAATCCATCAACCCTCGCGGGATGGTCGTCCCATGTTTTTTCAACGCCTCGGTGCCCGCCAGATGGGAATCCCAATCGATTCTCGCGCCAGCGGCTTTGACGACTGCGAGTGCCGGCTTGACCACTTCGGGACCGATGCCATCACCCGGAATCAACGTGATTTTATGCATCATGACTTTTGCCCATCGTGGTCCACATCATAACAGGCCGATAGCGCTATTTCTAAACCGAAACTTGCCCCAGGATCAGATTTCTAAATGATCGCGCGATTTTTCTCAGGTGCCGCTCTAAACACAAGCTTCTATTCATCGTACAATCGACCTGACGCAAGCCGTAGTCGTATTGGCGAGGTGGCGAAACGTGAAAGACGGCGATACACAAGTCAGCTCACTCGAGCAGACACGCAAAACGGTGGACACCGTCTACCGTAACGAATCGCGTTCGGTCCTCGCGACTTTGATTCGCCTGCTCGGCGACTTCGATCTCGCCGAGGAAGCGCTACACGAAGCCTTTAAAGCAGCATTGGAGCAGTGGCCGAGCGACGGAGTGCCGGCCAAGCCGCGGGCTTGGCTAGTGTCGACGGGGCGATTCAAGGCCATAGACGCGATCCGCAGGCGCTCTCGGCTCGACCCGCTGCCGAACGATTTCGCCGAACGGTTCACGACCGAGAACGTTGACGCTATTGCACCGGACAACGACAACGTCGAAGATGACCGGCTGCGCTTGATCTTTACCTGCTGTCATCCGGCTCTGGCGCTGGATGCTCAAGTGGCGCTCACTTTGCGCGAGGTGTGCGGCCTCACCACCGAAGAAATCGCCCGGGGCTTCCTGACCGCCGCACCGACATTGGCGCAGCGAATCGTCCGCGCGAAAGCAAAAATCCGTAACGCGCGTATTCCCTACCAGGTGCCGTCGCGCGCCGATCTACCCGATCGCTTGGATGCGGTGCTGCGCGTCGTCTATCTGGTATTCAATGAGGGATACTCCGCTTCCTCCGGTGCGCAACTCACCCGTCACGATCTTTCCAGCGAAGCGATCAGCCTCGGCCGGTTGCTGCTCGATCTGCTGCCGGAACCGGATGTCGCGGGACTGCTGGGACTGATGCTGCTGCAAGACTCGCGGCGCCTGGCGCGTACATCCTCCAACGGTGATCTGGTCCTGTTAGAAGACCAGGACCGCAGGCTGTGGAACCGCGATTACATCACGGAAGGCTCGGCGCTGGTGCAACGCGCACTGGCAGCCGGCGAGGTCGGTCCCTACGCTATCCAAGCAGCCATCGCAGCCGTTCACGCAAACGCCCCCAGCTCCGCGGCTACGGACTGGGATCAGATTGTGGCGTTGTACGACCTGCTGGCACGGACCGAACCGTCACCGG
The DNA here is from genome assembly GCA_041749055.1 of Thermodesulfobacteriota bacterium. Taxonomy (GTDB): domain Bacteria; phylum Desulfobacterota; class Binatia; order UBA9968; family UBA9968; genus DP-20. The sequence goes on from JBGTCC010000541.1 coordinate 2,666, forward strand.
TGATCGAACTGAACCGTGCGGTTGCGGTGGCGATGCGCGACGGTCCGGCGGCTGGTCTAACGCTTATCGATGCAATTCTGGCACGGGGCGAACTTGAAAATTACCATCTTGCCCACGCGGCCCGCGCGGACTTCTGCCGTCGGCTGGGACGAACCGCGGACGCCCGCAATGCCTACGAACGGGCCCTGAGCCTTACCCACCAGGGGCCGGAAAGGCGGTTTTTGGAGCGGCGGCTGGAGGCGCTGAGAAAATAGTGTGTCGGTTGTCGATTTCGCTCCAAACCGAACGACTAGATAGTAAAAAAAATGACAAACCTTAAACCTGGGGAGCAAAGACTAAGGCGCTTTCACCGGGGCTGGGATTGTGCACTGACCAACTGGCCGCTCTGGTGGCTAAATTGTGCGCTGGCGAAAAGATGAGAGCCAAACAAAAAGCCGGCAAAAACATAGATGAGTATATTGCGAACTTCCCAAATGAAGTTCAGAAGATTCTCGAAAAGATACGAATGAGTATTAGAAAAGCGGCACCGGACGCACAAGAAACTATCAGAATCAGATGCCGGCCTTCACTCTGAAAGGCCCTTTGGTTTATTTTGCCGCATTCAAAAACCACATCGGGTTTATCCTCCAGTCAGAGGGGGAGATGAGAATTCAAGAAAGAGAAATCGGTCTATGAAGGACCCAAGGGCAACTTGAGGTTTCCACGCGATAATCCCGTTCCTTACACCTTGATCGGCAAAATTGTGAAGTTTAGACTAAAAGAAAATCGCTAAGAGCAGAAGCGAGACGGAAGAGGCGATAGAAACCATTGGCTACCCTCTGCGGCATCATAGGCGAAAACGAGCGAGATAGAGGCGAATGATGACTCAAGGACTTAAGGGCAAAGTCGCTTTGGTCGCCGGAGCGACCCGCGGCGCGGGACGAGGGATAGCCGTCCAGCTAGGAGTGCCGGAGCGACCGTTTATGTCACCGGGCGAACGACCCGGTCCGAGCGATCAGAGATGAACCGGCCGGAGACCATCGAAGAGACCGCGGCACTCGTAGACGACGCCGGCGGCCGCGGTATCGCGGTCCAGGTCGACCATCTCGTGCCCGATAAGGTGCGCGCGCTGGTGACTCGCATCGAAACCGAACAGGGCGGCCTGCACGTTCTCGTGAACGACATCTGGGGCGCCACCAAGATGGAATGGAACAAATCGGTATGGGAATCTTCTTTGGACTACGGGCTGCGCACCTTACGTCTGGCCGTGGAAACGCACGCTATTACTAGCAACTTTGCGATACCGCTAGTTATCAGGACTCCGGGCGGCTTGGTTGTCGAGGTGACTGACGGGACCGATGAGTACAACGCGACCCACTACCGCGTGTCCTTCTTCTACGACCTGGCCAAAGCGTCAGTGAATCGAATGGCG
>JBGTCC010000542.1:0-4899 GCA_041749055.1 Thermodesulfobacteriota bacterium
CGCGCCCTGGATCGCCTCCGGCGCGGAGTGAAAGGTCATGCGCGCCGCCGCCGCGCCGGTGGTCATGCCGTGATCGACCAGAACAATCAGCATGGTGTCGATCATCCGGCCTTCCTCGGCAGTGGGCAGCCGGCCTTCGAGCATCAAGCAAACCATCTGGGCGAAGCTGATCTTGCCGAGAAGTTCTTTATTTAGATCGTAATTACGCACGTAAATCTTATCGAGCTCGGCGCGGCCCATCGACGAAACAAGTTTTGGTGTGTCTGCCATATAACCCCCTTTAAGTTGTGTTTAGAGTTCGGAATGAGGACAGGCAACTTTTTCCGCGGACAAAAAAAGTAACCAGTCCTCTATTCAATCCAACCGTAATAGTTTTGCCGCGGTTTCCCCCATGATTTTGCGCTGTGTGCCGGCGTCCAAATCTTGGCGATTCATAATCATGTCGGTGACGCCGGGGAAAGTCGCGTCCCAATGGGGAGAGTCCGAGGCGAACACGACATGGTCGGCGCCGATGGACTCGATCACCTGGCCCAGGCGGGTTTCGTCCGCTTCGAATGAGACGAAACATTGGCGGCGAAAGTAGGCGCTCGGTTTCATCTTTAGCCATGGAACTTGGAATGGCAGGACTTCGTAGTGCTCGTCCATGCGCCAGAGCCAGTAGGGCAGCCAGCCGGCGCCGGCCTCGAGAAACACGCACTGTAATTCGGGATGACGTTCCAGCGTGCCCTTGCAGATCATGCCCAAGCTGGCGAGCATCTGCTCCAGCGGATGGGAGATCGTGTGAGTGAAAAACCACTGGCCGGCAAAGCGGTCGGCGCCGGCGGTGGGCAGGAACGCGCCGGACCCTTCATGGACCAAGAGCGGCACGCCGAGCTCGACGACAGACTTGTACAGCGGATCGTAGTAAGGGTCGTCGATGTTGCGGCCCTTGACCGGATTGGGTCTGACGAAGATGCCTTTGAAGCCTAGTTCTTTAACCGCGCGCTTGGCTTCGTCGATGGCGAGCCGAACGTCTTGCACGGGCACGGCGGCCACGCCCATCAAACGTTTGCGGTCTTCGCCGCAGTAGTCATAGAGCCAATTGTTATAAGCGCGGCAGAGCGCCGCGGCGTAGGCGTCATCTTCGACCGACGTCAAGTATAAACCGGCGGACGGAAACATTAGGCCGCGCTCGATGCGGTCGCGGTCCATCGCCTCCAGACGCTGTTTCGGATTCGTCGCTAAGTGGCGCCCTTCGTTAACCGGCGAGCCGTCGTCCTTGACGCGGAACGGCGATTCATCCGGGCGGCGGTGATGGCGCTCGCCTTCGAGCTTGAATAAAAGCTGGCCGTTGGCGACTTTTTCGATCTTCGGCGCGCGGGCGCGGAAAGGCGCTTCCAGGTATTTTTCGAATAGGTCATCTGCTTCGCGCACATGACCGTCGATGTCGATGATGCGCATATCTTGATCAGCCATTGTTATCTCCGTTCACGCAGCGCCTCTTCCACCACCGAGGCGTCGACGACGCGGTCGAGGGGAAGATCCGGTTTGCCCTGTTGGTCGAGCACGGTCTTGATCGCCTCGGCCAGCGGGCGGGCGTCGTCGATGATCAATTTGGCATAGATCGCGTGGGATTCCACAGCCATGGCTTCGTCGAGGCCGTAGAATTTCTGCAAAAACGGCACGACCTCAGCTTTCTGCGTCTTGATCCAGCGCAGGGTGTCGAGCTGGGCGCGGACCATCTTTTTTACCTGCTCGCGCTCCTGGAGGATTTTTTTTGTCGAGGTGCCGATGCCGACGGTGGCCATGTCGAGAACGTCCGAGGCGGTGCCGAGCAGATTGTACCCCTGTCTTTTGGCGATGACGAAGAACGGCAAAGATAAGGGCGATGCGTCGAGGGTACCGGCGTGCAGCGCCGGAAAGCGCGTATCCGACCCGCCCATGTTGACGAAATGGACATCGCGCGGGTCGACGCCGCCGCGGCGCAAGAGATGGCGCGCGACGAAGTCGTCGGCCGCGCCGACGGTCACAGCGACGGTCTTACCCTTCATGTCGGCGATGGTCTTGATCGCGGGCCGAGAGACCAAGGTATGAAACGACGAGCGCAAGGCCAGGCTGACGATGCGTACCGGCGCGCCGGATATCGCACCGCGGGAAATCGTGCTGGCGCCCCAGGCGTAATCGATTTCGCCGGCTTGCAGGGCGCCGATGGTGAGCGGCGGACGCATGGCGATGATCTCGGCGTCGAGGCCATGCTTGCGGAAAAAACCGCGCTCCTTGGCCGCCCAGGTGTCGAGGAAGCCCAACGACTTCGACGACACCGCGATGCGGATTTTTTCCAGCGGCCGCTCGGCGGCCCATGCCGAAGCGCAGAGATAGCAACTAATAATGACACCCAGTGCGAACGAAATGTGTCCTATGAATTGCATGGTGATTTGAAATAAGTAACCGCAATGACTCGATACTACATGTACCGAGCCGCGGTGAAAGTCAATTCGCGATAAGTGAATCGAGCGCCGAACGAGTCTACCGGCGGGAGAAGGGTTGTCGCTAAGGTAGTATTTCGAGCAAATCCCCGGCGAAGATGACATTGCCTTTATAAATCTCGGCGATACGCGAGCGGACCGACCCTTCGTCGAAGCTAGGATTGGCAAAGTGCGTGAGCACTAGCTTCTTGACGTCTGACTGCTGTGCCATGTTGGCAATGTCCACCAAAGTTCCGTGCGGCCGAACAGCATCGACTGGCGCTGCTTTAAATTCGCCGTGTTGGTTGGCTACCGCCGCTTGGCCGCGCTGCGCCCCCAGCCCGAGTTGACCGGAATCAATGACCAGTACATCGGCGCCCCGCGCCAGCTCGATCAAACTTTGCGAGTACGAAAGATCGCCGGAGACGACAATAGATTTTCCCGCCGCGTCAAAGCGGTAAGCAACTGTGTGAATCGTATGGTTGACTCTGGCGGTTTTGACCGTGACGCCGGCCAGCGTGAACATGTCACCGCTGCTTACTTCGCGGATAGCCACATTGCGCAGTACGTCTCCGGAACGGCCGGTTTTCTGAGCGCGATAATCGCTGTCGTCGCGGTAAAAACGAAAAATGAAATCCGTGTATTCCTTGGTGCCCGGCGGTCCGATGATTTGGCCGGCGCCGCCTTGCAGGCGCGCTTTCAGCAAGATGGGGACAAACTCTTCGTTGTGGTCCAGATGGTGGTGCGTGAACATCAAGGCCGTCAGAGTTCTTAGCGGTATATTTGCTTGTTGCAGCCGCGATTGCGTATCGCGGCCCATGTCGACCAAGAAGCGAACGTCGCCATATTGAATTAACGCGCTCGGGCCAGCGCGGGCGGAATTGTTGGGCGGTCCGCCGGTGCCAACGGTGACGACTTTCAATTCGATTTTTGTCGAAGCGTCGTCAATTGGCGGCCGTTCCCGCGCTACGGGACGCTGGGCGGTAGCGGCGTATTGACGCAAGTGCCTCGGACTTGCGTCCGTAAAATTGTCCAATGCTTGACCGGCATCGTGATGCGCTAACCGAACCTCGGTATTCGCAAGCTCGCTGGCGGCCCGCGGGCGGGCGCCGCGGCGCTGCGACGGTAAGCTCACAACGCCGCGGAAACAACCGAGCGTGTAGGGGAACTCGCGGTTGGCATGGTAGTGGTACGCATTGGTCGCTTCGCCTTTCGGTCCAGACGCCGGGCCGATGTGGCCGTGACATTCATCAAGCCGATCGTTGGCGATATAGGTGCCGCCGTCATCGCGCGGACCATAAATGGCGAAGCCGTCGAGAGCGTAGCCGATAAGCGGCGAGTGGCGGTTGCGGTCGCCGTCGTCGAAGCACGGCGAGTCGTGGTGATAGTGGTAACGGCCGTTGCGTTCCGGGTGGCCTTCACATCGGTCGAAGATCTCGTGCACCACTGCGTCGCGGCCTGGCGCGTCCAAAGCATTGAAGAAAACTGCGCCGCTCAAGGCGATGCCGATAGTGCCCATTGGCAGGCAGCCCGGCTGCTCGGCAATTTGAGGCACGTTCGGGATGTTGAACTGCAGTCGGTATGCTTGGACTGCGTTGGGGTTGCGGTCGTATTGATAGGCGGCGGAGTCGCGGGCTACGGGAAAGTTTCCCGTTGGATGGTTCGGCAAGCCGTTACCGGTGACGTCAAGGGAAGGTTCCCTCGGCGAAATATTCAGTTGTGACTCCCAGGTAACTGAGCCTTCGATGTTGGGTTTCTTGGCCAAATCGATAATGCCCGTGGAATCCACCCAAGGACGGTTGAGCGCCGCGCCCATCGCCTGACGGTCGCAGGAGAAAATCGCGTTGCGTGCTGGCGCGTTGAGCGCCCGTCGGTCGGTGGCTCCTTGAGCCAACCGCCCGGAAGCCAATGACGAATTGTTGTCTTGGGCAAGAAGCAAATCCCCGCTTGTGAAGTACAGAAGAATTGCCGCAAACTGAAAAAAGCGCTGAGAGATACTTACGAGCATGATTTCTCCTCCATCACTAGCGACGCCATCGGCGGAAGTGATGGTTTAGACGCAATTGCCGCCGATTGGGTTTACCGTCACCATGGCAAATCGATTTTGTTTACATTGGGACTCATGGCATATCTTTCCAGTTGAATCTAATGGTCGCAACATATTTAAGTACGAAGTGAGTCGTCGCAACATGAAAACTGCCAACAAGCTTTTCCTGGTAAAGTGCGCTCTGCTCATGGCACTTCTGGTGCTCGTTTTAGCGCCATCGAATGCCCCTGCCGCCGACAAACTGCGTGTCAGCAATTGCTACAACGGCGGCGCGATTCTGCCGCTGTGGCAGACGAAAGACGCGGGCTTCTAAGCGCGGGAGGGGTTGGATGTCGAGCAGATCTGAATTCAGGGCAATCCTGCGGTGGCCTCTTTAGTCTCCGGCGAGATCGATTTGCTCTACTGCAT
>JBGTCC010000543.1:0-6355 GCA_041749055.1 Thermodesulfobacteriota bacterium
GGCGCAAGCGCAGCCAATCCGCTTCGAGTGGTGTCACCAACAACGGTAGTGCGGTGAAGAGCCGGTCCGGCTCTTCGCCGCGCTGCCAATCGATTTCCGATTGTGCAGGCGAGCGCGCTGCCTGCCAGCGTGCGGTCGGCCAGAAAAAGCGGTGGCGGATGATCGTGGCGGCGATACCGGCGTCGACGAGCGCACTCTGGAGCCGCCGCCAATCCGGACGCGCGATGAAATATTTCACCATTCGGACAATTCGCGCGAGCACGAGCGCATTGTCCGAATAGGCACGCAGAAAACAGAGGTGCTCGTGCAATCTCAGCACTTGGGCCGCGGTAGTTAAGTGTGTCGACTCGAGAGCAATGAGAAGGCGGTATTTTTTCCGCCTGTCCGGGGCCGCAATTGAGGCGAGTTGCTTCGAGCTGTATTTGCTTTTGTGGTCCAGAGCGCGAGCTGAATAGGACCTAGGAGATGGAAGAATTTCGATAATTGAAAAACATAGCCCCCTGGATTGGAATCACAGGGGGCTTGTTTTGAAAACAACCAGAACGGTTGCTTTAACGCCTGAGATTAGGGAGGGTCTAATTCACCACCACAACCCCACGTCTCAAATGCCTACTTTTTCTTTTTTGCTTTCTTCTTGGCTTTTTTCTTAGTTGCCATAAGCACCTCCTTGTAAGATTAAACGGGCGGGTATTTTCTTGATAGGATGTAAAACTTGACTCAGGCGAAGACAGTTTACTATCGTTAACCCTCCCATATTTTGTGTCTGACACGAGTATAATGACACAATGAATGGTATGTCAAGAAAAAAATAACATTCTACAATTTTTTTTCCAATTTTTTTCGTTTGAAACTAATTTGACATCGCGTTGCATGATGGAGTTTGTAAAGAACGACGAGCCATCAATTAACAGCGCAGCGTTTTATTCATGAAAGTTTCCCCGCAACGTGAAACGATAACACTGGCGGAAGGATCACGCGGCCCATTTTAGACAGATAATCAGCCACCCTGCGTCAAGTCGTATTGCTAGAAGCGAACTGATTTGGGAAGTGGGATTGCTGCGAATATGAGCGCTGCGAGACGGTCGGTCCGCGTTGCGAGACACGAAGTAATTGCCGCTACTGCTCAATAAACAATCACCCAAACCGAGTTTCCGGCGGGAGCTTTGCCACTACGCCTTCGCTGAGACGATATTAAAGACTCGCACCGGGCGGCTTAGCCCTTTCAATTGGAATTCCTCGAAGGCTTCGCTATCGAAGCAATTTTCCAACCGGCTCATGGTTTTTTGGTCGGTAAGGATTTGACCGCCCTTGGCCTCGGCGCACATGCGCGCCGCGAGGTTGGGCAGATTGCCGACGGAGCTGTAGTCCATGCGTCCCTCGAAGCCGATGGTGCCGAGAGTTGCGTATCCGGTGGCCAAGCCGACACCGAGGTCGAGATCGTAGCCCTTCTTCTTCCACGCGATACGCAGCTCTTTGACCCGGTCGCGCATCTCGATCGCCATGCTGACGGCTTTGCGGCCATGGTCTTCGCAGGGCAGCGGATCGTTGAAGATCACCACGATGCCGTCGCCGACAAAGCGTTCCAGTGTGCCTTCAAATTTGAAAATCAGCTTGCCCATCTCGGCGTGATAATCGCGGAGAAGATCCATGACTTCCTCCGGCTCGGCATTGTCCGAAAACGCCGTGAAGCCGCGCAAGTCGAGGAACACCACCGTGATCTCGCGGCGATGGGTTTTGAACAGGTTTTCTTCTTTCTCTAAGATGGTCTCGGCGATTTGCGGCGAGAGGTAGCGTTTCAAACGCTCCATGCGCTTCAGCTCGCCGACTTGTTGCTGTACTTTCTCCGCCAGCGTGCGATTCCACTCGCCGAGCTGGTCGTGCAGCTCTTTGATGCGCAGCATGGCGCGCACCCGCGCTAATAACTCGAAAGAATCGAATGGCTTGGTGACATAATCGTCGGCGCCGGCGTCGAGGCCGGCGATCTTGTCTTCCTGGGTCGCCTTGGCGGTTAAGAGGATTACCGGCACGCTCTTGTGGTGCTCGCTCTGCCGTAGCGCCCTGACGACTTCAAGGCCGTTCATTTTCGGCATCATGTAGTCGAGCAAAATGATGTCCGGACCGAAACTATCAGCCTTCGCCAGCGCGTCGACTCCGTCAGTGGCGCGCTCGAGGACATATTCGTACTCCATCAGCTCCTGTTCGAGCAGATCGAGATTAAACGGTTCGTCGTCGACGATTAAGATTTTGTTTGGCATAAATCACCCATTAGTATTTCGGTTTGCCGTCCGCGGCGCCGCTTTTGGAGTATCGGATTGGAGGACCGAAAACCAATAACGAATCGAGAAAGTCATTATTTCCTCCGACGAAACCCGCTGTGGATTATGGCATTGCAATCCAAAATTTAGCGTATTACCCGATCCGCCCGCACCAGCACCTTGGGACGGGATCTTTAGGCCGATCTGCGCGGCGGTCTTGAGATTGACGATGAAGTCGAATTTGGTCGGCTGCTCGACGGGCACATCGGCCGGATTGGCGCCTTTTAAAATCTTGTCGATGAACACGGTGACAATTTTCTTGAACATAGATCGCCGGCAGGCGGTATTGCGCGGCCAAACTCATGATTTGCTTTTGCTGGGTGGCAGCCAGCGGCGCCGACAATACGCTGACCGAGCCGACACCGGCCTCGCTGGCTTCACGCCAGGCGCTCGGGTATCTATCGGCGCTGCTGACTTCCAGGGAATGAAGTTGCAAGCCGAGCTGGCGGGCGGCGGCTTGATGTCTTGCCATTCCAACTTTGAGCCTGGATTGCGCGGATCCCAAAGTACCGCGGCGCGGGAAAGTTTGCCGATGGTTTGTTTTATCGGCTTCAACCGTTTGCCGGTTAATAGCGACTCGACGCTGCTGAAGCCGGTGACGTTGCCGCCGGGATGGGCCGGGCTATCGACGAGACCGGCGGCGACCGGAGCGGTGACGTCGAGGAATATTGTCGGGATCGTCATGGTCCCTTCTTCAAGGCCAGCGCGCCGGCGGTGCCCGGCGCGAGCAGCAAATTGACCTTGAGATGAACCAGCTCGTCGGCCAGCGCCGGGAATCTTTCCAGCTGGCCGTCAGCAGAGCGCAATTCTTAAGTGACTGTCTTGCCCTAAACATGTCCGGGCTCGCGCAGCCGCCGGGCTATTTGTTCTTGTCCGCGATTCGGACCTGACAAGGCCGATAACCAGCCGATCTTAGGGAGCTTCGATTGCGCGTAAGCCCAGGAAGCGCATAGCGGCAGAGTGAGCGCTAGGAGGAGTAACGCCAGCAATTTTAAATTTTCGTCGGCGGGGCCGCTTTTAGTCGGCGGGGCCGCTTTTGGATTGATGGATTTCGCAAAACGCTGCATCTGCGCCGGCCTTATCGAATAGAAAGACTGTGGGTTGCTTGAATGTTGCGGCAGAATTGCTAGCCGAGCCGATGTCGTCACGTTTCAGTTCCCCTAATCCTAAATCCAAAATGGAGTTAGCCGATGAATTTCTTGATCTTCTGCATCAGTAGCTCGTCGTCAATCGGCTTCGGTAGGTAATCGTCACAACCGGCTTTACGCGCGTCGATCTCGTCGCCGACCATGGCGTGGGAGGTGACGGCGATGACGGGGATATGCTTTAGCGCGTCGTTGGCTTTCAACTTTCGCGTCGCTTCCCACCCGTCCATGACCGGCATGCCAAGATCCATCAAAATCAGATCCGGCCGCTCGGTCTCGGTCACGGTCAACGCTTCTGCACCGTTCTCCGCGATCACCGTGTCGTAGTCTTCTTCAAGTAGCTGAATGACCAAGTCGCGGTTAAATTCGGTGTCGTCGACGATCAGTATCTTTTTCTTTGCCATAACAATTCCTTTCGGAAGTTTCGTAAGGGGTGAAGGGTAAGGGGTAAGGCGATTTCGAACGGCGCCCGATCTGTTAATCCTGTTGCATTTGCTTTTTCTTGAGGTGGCGTATCAGTCCGGTAATTGTTTTGTCGATTCGGTCCATTCGTTCATCAAGAGATCTTTGGGTTCTCTCATCGACGTAGCCGAGTCGTCGGGCGATTTCGAATTGTGTGTCCAACTCGCTTAATGTACCCTGAGCGATATGCAAGTAATTCGTGAATTCCCGCCGAGTCTGCCTGGCGGCGCCTTCCGCGATATTGCTCGGTACGCTGACGGTCGCTCTGCGCATTTGATCGCTTAAGCTGAATCTCTCGCGGTTTGGAAATTTGTCAGTCTCGCGATAAACATCAATCGCTAAATGCATCGATAGTTTCCAAGCATCAAGTCTTTTGTGCGGCTTTTCCATATTTGCCTCCGCAGGTCGTTCCGTGTTTCTTGGTCTCGTCCTCTTGCGCCTCACCCATTACCCCTAACCCCTCACGATTGTATTTTAAACTCCATCGGTATCGTCACCGTAAACTTGGAGCCTTTGCCTTCTTCGCTGGTGACTGCGATGTCGCCGCCGAGGAGCTGGGCGAGGCGTCTGACGATGGCCAGGCCGAGGCCGGTGCCGCCGTATTTGCTTGCCGTGGTCTTTTCCGCTTGCTGAAATTCTTCGAAAATATGCTCCAGCGCCGCCGGGTTCATGCCGATGCCGGTGTCGGCCACCGCTAGCTTCAAGTTGCCGTTCTCCTGCGCCGCGCTAATCCGGATCTCGCCTTGCTCGGTAAACTTGGCGGAGTTGCTGAGCAGATTCAACAGAATCTGCTTTAATTTGTCGCGATCGGTCTTGATCGGCGGAAGACCCGGCGCGATGTCGCGGATCAGCCGCACGCGCCCGTCCTTGAGCAGCGGCTCGACCGTCGCGGCCGCCATATGAATGGCATCGTCGACGCGAAACGATTCGGCGACAACTTCCATGCGGCCGGACTCGATCTTGGCAAGATCGAGCAGCGTGTTGATCAGGGCGAGAAGATGTTCGCCGCTGATCAGCACTTTTTGTAAATTTTCTTTCTGCAAGTCGGGGAGTTTGCCTTCCATGCGGCGCAGCACGATGCGGGTAAAGCCAATGATGGAATTGAGCGGCGTGCGCAAATCATGGCTGACACGCGCCAAAAAGTCCGACTTGTGACGGTTGGCGATATCGAGCTGAGTTATGGTTTTTTGCAGCTCTTGAAACAACCGCACATTCTCGATCGCGATGACGGCTTGAGCAGCGAAAGTCTTTAACAGCGCGATCTGTTTGTCCGAAAAGGGGCGAACCTCTTTGCGGCGAATCAAAATAGCCCCGCTGGCGACGCCCTCGCGCAAGAGCGGCGTGGCCAGAACCGTGCGCTGCCCCCAGCGCGTCTGAAATTCCTTCACTTCGGGATACTCGGTTTCCAGTTGCGTGGAAATATCGTGGATATGGATTGGTTCCCGGTCGATGATGGCGCGGCTGCCGGGCCAGCCCCGGTTGAGCGGCGTGTTTTGCACCGCCGGCAGCTCGCCGAAAGCGGCGACGCGCTGAACCGAATCGCCGCTGACAAGAAGTATTTGGGCATCGCTGGCGTCGCACAAGCGCGCCGCGCTCGCCGCCACCGCGTCGAGGACCGGCTGAATGTCGGTGGGAGAGCTGGCGATCACGCCGAGGATGTCGCTGGTTGCGGTTTGCTGCTCAAGGGATTCGCCGAGCTCGCGATTGCGAGTCTCGATCTGTTGATACAAGCGGCCCAGCTCCGCGCTCATTCGATTCAAGTTTGCCGCGAGGGTCCCGAGCTCATCGCGGTTGGGAACTTCGATGCGCTGGGAAAAGTTGCCTGCAGCGATTTCTGCGAAGCGAGCGTCCATTTCATTGACCGGTCCGATCACCGACCAGGAGATCGCATAGCCGAGAACGAGCGCCAGCGCGATGCTGCCGACCGCAATGGCGATCACAATCCGTCGCGATTGGATGTACGCCGTGTCGCTGGCTTCGATGCTGGCGACCATGTCGGCTTCGGCGCGATTGACAAGTTGGTTCATCAGGCGCTCGAGCCGTTCGGCTAAAGGATTAGCTTGAGCGATTTGCAGTTTATTTCCTTCGGCGATCTTGCCGCCGCGGATCAACTCGATGGCCTGGCTGACCACCTTGATGAACTGATCGTAGTCTTTGCGCACCTGGCCAAGCAGCTCAACCTCGTCTTTGGCGACAAATTGGAGCCGGTCGAGGTCGTAGCCGAATTGATTCAACTGGCGCAGCGTCGCGTCAAGGGTGCGCTCATCGTGAACCAACAGGGCGGAGGCGACGCTATAGAGTTGCGCCGTGGTGTCGTGCTGCAGTTGGCGATAGGCGGCGATTTTTCGTTGCAGCTCCACCAGATCCTTGGCCCGCTGGTTGGCATCGAACAGCGCCTGAAGACCGACGGCGCCGAGGGCGATAAGGAGCACC
>JBGTCC010000544.1:0-2640 GCA_041749055.1 Thermodesulfobacteriota bacterium
TGGCGCGCATCAAGCCGGGAAAATACTCAGCCGAGGCAGTATTCGACAGCGACGGCGTCAATCTCGACAAACCGGTGCCGCTGAAAGTCAATGTCGAAGTCGCCGGCAGCGACATGACCATCGATTTCTCCGAGATCAGCGATCAAGTGGCGGGCTCAATCAACTCCGGCGAGTCCGGCGCGGTGGCGGCGGCGCGGGTGGCGTTCAAGTCGCTGGTGAGTCCTTATGCGCCAATTGACGAAGGCTGCTTTCGCGCGCTGAAAGTAATTATTCCTCCCGGCAAAATATTGAGCGCCACGCCGCCGTCGCCGGTGGGCAACTGGAGCCGGACCTTGCCGACGGTGATCGATCTGATCCTCCGTGCGCTGGCGCCGGCGATACCGGAGCGAATCGCGGCGGGTCATAAGGGCGACATGGGCGGCTACGCGTTTTTCGGCGTCAATCCTAAGACTGGCAGGCGATTTCTCTGCCAGACGATCATGGGCGGCGGCTGGGGCGGTCGCCCCCACGAAGACGGCGAGAACGCCACCGTGTCGATGTGCCAAGGCGATGTCCAGAACGCGCCGGTGGAGATGCAGGAAATTTATTACCCGGTGGTCATCGAGCGCCAGCAACTGCGCGAGGGCAGCGGCGGCGGTGGCAAATTTCGCGGCGGCCTCGGCATCGAAGTCACGGTGCGCGTGCTGTGCGACGCGTCGACCAACATCAATGTCGAGCGCCAGCGCACCGCGCCCTGGGGTTTGTTCGACGGCGAATGTGGCGAGAAGGCGAAAGCGCTGGTCAAACATTCCCCCGACGATCCCGGCGTGTGGCTAACCAAAAAACCGAATCATCCACTGAAAGCCGGCGGCAGCGTGACGTTTTTTACTGCTGGCGGCGGCGGTTACGGCGTCGCTGGCGAGCGTGCGCACGATTTGATTGAGCGGGATGAGCGCCTGGGTTACATGAAGGCGATCCACGGAAAATAGCGGGCGGGTCGTGTCTTCAAGTAATTTTGGATTTTGGATTGGGCTCAGGGAGACCCATCATGGTCAAGACATTTTCGCTGCGGCTTCCGGTGTCTTCGTCCGACAATCGGCAATCGAAAATCCAAAATCCAAAATGGGCGCGGCTTTTTGCAATCGTCGTCGCACTCACAGTGTGCGGGGCGAGGGCAGAGGCGCAGCAGGCGAAGAAAGTCCCGCTGATAGGATTTGTATCGCCCACAGATGCAGCTACTGAATCCGCCCGTGCCGAGGAAATTCGGCTGGCTCTGCGCGAATTTGGCTACATAGCAGGACAGAACATCGTCATCGAGCAGCTGTAGAGGCCGGCGGGCTCATGGCCTACTACGGGGCGGACCTCGCGAACAGCTACCGGCGCGTGGCATATTTCGTCGACAGAATCCTGAAGGGAGCCAATCCTGCCGATCTGCCGGTGGAGCAGCCGACGAAGTTCGAGTTGGTGATCAATCTCAAAACGGCGAAGCAGATCGGCGTGACGATTGCGCCGGAGGTGCTGGCGCGGGCGAGTCGGCTGATTCGATGAATAAGCAACATGCAATGGTAGGGGCGGACCTATGTGTCCGCCCGTTCGGAGGGCCGACACGCAGGTCGGCCCCTACACGCGTCCGACTATCGACAATCCAAAATGGGTGGGGATTGTCGCTCTCGTTGTACACTCGTGAGTAGAGCCCCCTCACCTTCGCCCACATGAAGCGGTGGTGAAGCGGCAATAACTTTGCTACTTTCTTCAAGCTGATTAGATACGTGCACTTGATGAGAATAGCGGCGAGATTTACGAGGTGATTATGGATGAGCAAAAAATATTTGACAGTCGGTTGACCCAGGTACGTCAGGCGATGCGCGAGCAAGGGCTGCAAACTCTGCTGGTGCACGATGCCGGGCGGCATAATTTTTTACGCATGAACTACGTCGCTTATCTCACCGACTTCATCAGCGTCGGTCCGGATACCATGTTGGTCGTTCCCCTCGACGATGAGCCGGTGCTTTACCTCACGCCACAGTGGGATATCCCGCGGGCGCAGGAAGAGTCGCAGGTTGGCGAGGTGCGGCCGTTCCAAGAGTTTCACGCGCGCTTGAGCAAACTTTCCGGCAAGGTTGGGCTTATCGGCCGGGAAGCGATGCATGTCGGACTGCATGATGAGATCGTCAAAGCGCTGGTTCAGATGCCGGTGAACGCCAAGGATATTATCGAGACTATGGCGCGCTGCAAAGGGCCATTCGAGCTGGAGCGCATGCGGCGGGCGGCGGAAATTGCCGACGCCGGCGTCACTGCCTTGCATCAAGACGCCCGGCCGGGATTGAAAGAATACGAGCTCGCCGCCATCGTCGAATATAAAATGCGTTCGCTCGGCGCCGAGGATAATTTCGGCATGGTGGTGGCGAACCATCACAACCAAGCGCTCCATCCGCCGACGGATCGTGTTGCCCAGCAGGGCGATATCATCATCGGCGAGATCACGCCGTGCATCGGCGGTCTGTTCGTCCAGATCTGCCGCACCGTGGTGTTGGGCGAGCCGGCGCCGATCGTGCGCGAGAAGTACGCGATCCTGCACAAAGCGATGGGCTTGGGCATGGAAGCGGCGCAGACCGGCGCGCCGGCGAGCGCGGTGGCCAAGGCGATCAACGGAACGTTTAT
>JBGTCC010000545.1:0-2529 GCA_041749055.1 Thermodesulfobacteriota bacterium
CGGCGGCAGCATCCCTGGCATTGCTCTATTTTAGCTGGCAGACCGCCTTCGTGATTTTCGGTGCCTTCAGCCTGGTCATGGGCCTAACGCTTTTCCTGGTCAAGGATCACGCCGGCGGCGCCAGCGAACAACTCGGCGGCAAAGCGAAAGCCAAAGCTGGTTTCGATGCCTATCTCCAGTGCTTAAAGAACCGCAACATTGTCCTGACCTCGTTAGTCCTCATGGTCGGCGCGGCGGGCCGCGGGACCGGCGTTAACATGACCTACCTGGTGCCGTTCTTCATGCAAAAGTTTGGCGTCACTGCCTCCGGCGGCGGTTTGATCTTGACGCTGATGCAAGGCGCCGGCTTAGTCGGTCCACTCCTGATCGCCTGGCTCTCCGATCGCTCGGGCAGACGGCGCGGTATCACCCAGATCACTTTATTGCTATCGGCGCTAACCACGGTGTGGCTGGTGCAACATCCATCCCTGAGCATTCTCTTTTATGCCAATCTGATTCTCTACGGCGCCTTCGTCCAGGCGCGCGGCTCGCTGACCCAAACCATGATCGGCGATTTCGCCACACCGGAGCTCACCGATGCGGCGTTCTCGATCTACTACTTCGTCGGTTTTATCTCAGGGCCGATCTGGACCTTGATCATCGGCTACGTCATGCAAAACTACGGTTTTACTGAAGCTTTCTACATCGCCGCCGCCACCTACATCGCCGGCATGCTGCTGCTCTGGTTCGTCAAAGAAGAGCCCAGGCCGGCGCAAGCGGGATAGAAGACTCACCCTCATTGATTTTCCCGCCGCGTTCCGGCTTCGAGTCGATTCGTTGAACAGACCATAATCCCCCCCTTTGTGGGAAACGCCAATCTATTCATCCTTGCGAACCGACGCCGGACCATACTACAAAGCGCTCATGGAGGTTTTCCATAACAAGTTGATCGTCGCGTTGATAATCCTCCTGGCGCTCGCCGTTGGTACAGCTCAAGAAGCCCCCGCCGGCACTCTCCGCCCATTACGCATTGCCTACCTATTCACTTCCGGAACCATGGCGTCCATGTGGATGGCCAAGGAAACCGGCGGCTTCGCCAAAGAAAGTTTGGACGTCGAAATGATTTCAATGTCGTCGGCGCTAGCCCTGCCGGCGCTGATAGCCAACGAGGTCGATGTGATCCAAGTCTCCGCGGCGCCGGTGATCACCGCTTCCGTGCGCGGCTTCGATACGATCTTCGTCGCCGGACTGCTCAACACGATGATTTGGGATTTGTATGCCAGGCCGGAGATCAAAAGCGCCGAACAACTGAAAGGAAAAATCGTCGGAACCGATCGGCCGGGCAGTCCGGTCGCGTACGGCACAGCGGTGGCGCTGCGCAAATTAGGGCTCACGTCTAAAGACGTTCAGTTACGAATTTTGGGGGGCAGCGCGCAGATAGTCGCGGCGCTGCTGACCGGCCAGATTGTCGCCGGTGCAGCGGCTCCGCCGGTGACTTTCCAGCTCGACCGGGCCGGACTTCATTCGATGGTATCGCTCCTGGACCAGCCCTATCAGAATGTCGGTTTGGTGGTCCGGCGCGGGCGCATGGATGAATTGGCCGGCCGCCTGGTGCCGCTGTTACGCTCAGTGCGCGCCGGCATCGACCGCTACTACAGCGACAAAGCCTTCACCATGAAGGTGATCGCTAAATACACCAAAGAAAACGACCCTGACATCCTCGATCGCACCTACGAATTCTATCGCCGAGCGGGTTTCCGGCGCGAGCTGATGATATCCGAGCCCGGCGTTCAAGGCATCCTGGATTTCCTGTCGGAGACCGTTCCGGAAACGAAGAAAGCTACGCCGGGGCAATTCTTCGACGACCGCTTCGTGCGGCAGCTGAACAGCGCAAAATAATCGAAGACGTGTAGGGGCGACCCTACGTGGTCGCCCGTCTGTGAGGGCGGCCACACAGGTCCGCCCCGACATCGACGCCTCGTTGTATCGGATTTGCATCACGACCCGATGTTTTTTCAGTTTGACTTTCGGACAACGTTTCATCTTTAATAAATGCGATCCATCGACTCACGAATTCCGATTCGTCCTTAAGATTCTAGACCCAATTTAGAGGAGCTCCGTAATGGCAAAAATATCCTTACGCGTGAACGGCAAGGCGCAAGTCGTCGACGCCGAACCGGACATGCCGCTGCTCTATGCGCTGCGCAACGATTTGCAACTCAATGGCCCCAAGTTCGGCTGCGGCCTGGCCCAGTGCGGTGCTTGCACCGTGATCGTGGACGGCGTGGCGATCCGGTCCTGCGTCACGCCGGTGGCAACCGCGCGGAACAAAGCGGTCACCACCCTTGAAGGCCTGGGCAGTACCAAGAAAATGCACAAGCTCCAGCAGGCTTTCGTCGACGAGCAAGCCGTCCAGTGCGGCTACTGCATCAACGGCATGATCATGACCAGCAAAGCTTTGCTCGATAAAAATCCGAAGCCGACGGATGCACAGATCAAGGAAGCTCTGGCGGGGAATCTCTGCCGCTGCGGCACGCATGTAAGAATCCT
>JBGTCC010000546.1:0-9493 GCA_041749055.1 Thermodesulfobacteriota bacterium
GTTTGTCGCAGGAGAATGTTTTCGATGAGACTGTGCGGCGGGCGAATAAATCGATACCGACGCGACGGGTGCCGAGCGGACCATGTCAGGAAGTGGTCATGGAAGGGGACGACGTCGACGTCACAAAACTGCCGCTGTGCACCAACAATCCGCGCGACGGCGGACCTTATGTCACCGCCGGCCATGTGATTCTCAAAGATCCCGAGTACGGCATGAACCTGTCGATTTACCGGATGATGCTGGTGTCGAAGAACGAGGTGACGATTCGTTTTACGCCGGGGCACGACGGCTATGACTTCATGAAGAACGCCGAGAAGCGCGGCCAGAAAAAGTTTGAAGTCGCTGTCTGTGTCGGCGTGCCGCCGGCGGTTTACGTCGCTTCGCAGTTCGAACCGCGTATCGGTGTCTACGAATTGGAAATCGCCGGCGGCTTGGCCGGGGAAGCGGTGGATGTCGTCAAATGCCGGACCCTGGATCTCGAAGTGCCGGCGTTGGCGGAATATGTGCTCGAAGGCGAGCTGACGATTCCGGCGAAAACCGGTGACGAAGGTCCCTTCGGCGAGTTTTGCGGCTACACCACCCAGCAGGTGCCGGGCGAGCGGATCATGACCATCAAAGCGATCACCCATCGGCGCAATCCGGTCTATCATAATATCTGGCTCGGCAAGCCGCCGCATGAGCATCTTTACGTCGATGCCTTGACCTATGCGGTGGCCGCCTACCAGGAGTTGAAACCGGCCTATCCGGCATTGAAAAAAGCCTATGCGCCGCCCTGGGGCGTGTCGATCGTTTTGCTTTTGCAACTGGAAAAACGTCTCATGCGTCCCGGCATTGTCGACAACCTCCTGGCCGCCTCGCTTTATACCCGCAGCGGCAAATGGAAACATGTTTTCGTCGTCGACGAAGACATCGTCATGGAAGATCCCAATGAAGTCTTGTGGGCGCTGACGACGCGGTTTCAACCGGCGACGGATATGTTTATTATCCCGCGCGGCATCACCAGTTCGCTGGAGCCGTCGGCGACGGTGGACGGCCTGACGTCGAAGCTAATGCTCGACCTGACGATAAAGGCCAACTTCCGCGGCGAAGTGGCCGAGCCGACGGACGCCATGCGCGAAATGGTTTTGCAGAAGTGGAAAGAGTATGGATTCAAATAGGCGCGCGAAGCGCGCTTCGCGCGCCGGTTCAAAAGTTCAAAGGTTCAAGGTTCGGAGCAAAACATCGGCGCATGGACTGAATGAACTCTATCCCCGGTCCGATTGAACTTTTGAACCCTTGAACCTTGAACAAGCAAGATTTATGGAAGTACGACCGTGAATCAATCGAAAAAGACGAGAAAGAGTAAATTGACCGTTGCCGATATTCCCCACGTCGGTCCGGGGACGCCAACCGGTGAGTGGTTTCGCCATTATTGGCTGGTGGTCGGCACGGTGCATGAGCTGCACGACATTCCCCAGGCCGTGACAGTTCTCGGCGAGGAGTTGGTGCTGTTTCGCGATAGCAACGGCCGACTCGGTTTGCTCGGCGAGCATTGTCCGCACCGTGGGACATCGCTTGAGTACGGCGAGATCGAAGACGGCGGGTTGCGTTGCCCGTATCATGGCTGGTTGTTCGACGTTCACGGCCGCTGTTTGGAAATGCCGGCGGAGCCCAAGGACAGTAAATTCTGTGCGAAGGTTCAGCAGCTGTCCTATCCGGTGCGCGAGTTGGGCGGGCTGATTTTCGCCTACATGGGGCCGGAACAAGCCAATCCGCCGCCGCTGCCCCAATACGCGCCGCTACTCGAGCGCGGCGGCCAGCGCCAGGTCGAGCCGGTGCGCCAGGCCGATTACAATTGGTTTAATTTCTTTGAAAACTCCGCCGACCCGGCGCATGTCTGCGTGCTCCATCGCCACGCCGGCTACGGCCAGCAGTCCTGGGGCGATCATTTTTTTAGCTACACCGACATGCCGGACTTCGATTTCGTCGAGATGGACTACGGCATGAAAGTGGTGATGACCAAGCCAGGGCCGCGGCCGGGCACGGAGTTCGTCGACGAGATGAGCTTGGCGCTGCCCAGCATTGTCCAGGTGGGCGACACCGAATTCGTTCATGCCAAGATGGACGCGGCGGCGCTGATCAACGAAGGCTCGCGCTGCGAGCACTGGATGTTCGTCACGCCCAACGACGATGACCATTTCATGTTGTTCACCGCCGATAATTATTTCGGGCCGGTGGAAAATTTCTTCGAGAAGTTGCGAGAAATGCGCGCCAAAGAAACGCCGATCCAGGAAGTGAAGCCATACGACAAACGCAAATTTATGCCGTACAAAGGCAACGTGCGCAAGGAGGATATTATGACCCAGGGAACCCAGGGACTCTTGGGCGAGCGTCACGAGCAGCTCGGCGTATCGGACCGCGGGGTGATCAAGTTTCGCAAGATTGTTTTGGCTGCCATCGAGGCTGCATCGGCGGGCCAACAACCGAAGGGGATGGTTGCCGGTAAAGATGCCGATACGGTGTTGCATTTGGATACTCAGGTGGGGGTGCGGGAAAAGACGAATTAATAATTGAAAATGGCTAATGGATCCTTGGAGAAGACGTTCCGGTTCCTTCTCCCTCTGGGAGAAGGTTAGGATGAGGGTGTCTGGGGGCGGCCGCCAGTCGCCCTTGCCCTCACCCCATCCCATGGGCAAGGGGGGTAGGATGCTCGGGAGACGTCGCGAATAGTTGCTTCGTTGCAGTAGGAGGAAATCATGATTCGTGGAGTGTTGTTGCCGGTCATCACGCCGTTTGATGACAAGGTTCATGTTGATGAGCAGATGATGCGCCAGTTGGTGGATTTTCATATCAAAGCGGGAGTGCATGGATTGTTCGTGCTCGGTTCTACCGGTCAAGGGCCGGCCATGACCACCGAGGAGCGCAAGCTGACCGCCGCCGTCGCTTTGGATCAGGCTAAGAGGCGCGTGCCCGTGATCATTCATGTCGGCACCGCCGATGCCGGTAGCGCGGTGGAGCTGGCCGAGCATGCGGCGGCCCATGGCGCCGATGCGGTGGCGATCGTGCCGCCGTATTATTATTCCGATCACACCGAGTTCGAAATCATCGCGCATTACAAAGCGGTGCATCGAGCGATGCCGTTGCCGATCTATATTTACGAGAATCCGAAATACTCCGGCATCTCGATCCCGCCGGGCTTCGCCGTGCGCATGAAAGAACAAGTGCCGGCGTTGCAAGGCATCAAAGTCGCGTACGGCCAAGGGGCGCTGCTCGAATATGTGCGGCTGCTGCCGGACGTTTCGGTCTTCACCGGTAATGCCGATCTGTTCGGTCTGGTTCCCTTCGGCGTCGCCGGCATGATCAATCCGCCGACCAGCTTCGTGCCGGAGATCTGCGTCGATTTATTTAACAAGCTCGATAGCCAGGACTACGCCGGCGCTGTCGCAGCGCAGCAGAAGGTCGATACGGCGACGCGCATCGTCGCGGCGCGCTTGCGCAAATGGGGCCGGGTGCCGCTGCAAGAAGTCTATCGCATGCGCGGCTTCGCGGTGAAACGTTTCCCCAAGTGGGAAACCGAGCAGATGCCCAAGGATGAGATAGCCAAACTGGAGCGCGAGCTGCGCGATCATGGCATACTCGGACAGTGAGGCGAGAAATTTTTGACTCCTGAAGCTGCCAACAAAGTTGTCGCCGGGCTTAAACAAGCCGGCATCGACTTCGTCGCTTATCTTCCCGAGACGCGGCTAAGCGAGATCCTGCCGGTTTTGAAAGCGGACGATTCGTTCACGCTCGTGCCGGTGGCTAGTGAAGCGGAAGCGGTGGGTATCGCCGCGGGCGCTTCCCTCGGCGGCAAGCAGCCGGCTTTGTACATGGAAGGCACCGGCCTGTTCGTCGCGTCGTACAGTTTACTTACCCTCGGTGAGCGCTATGGCGTGCCGATGCTGTTGCTGATCAGCTATATCGGCAGCATGGATGACCGGCGCAGCACATTTCTTTACTCCCATTACGGCACGCATATGGTGCCGCAATTGGAGGCGTTGGGAATCCAGTACGAAATCGTCAACGAAGCTAGGAACATTGAGATTCATATCGAGAACGCGGTGCGGCTGATGCATGGGCTGAAGCAGCCGGTGGCGCTGCTGTTTACCGGTGAGTTTACGATTTAAGATTGTCAGGGATGAAGCGTAAGGGGTAAGGGGCAAGATGAAACTGGACAAGATGCGATTCGTGATCGCAGTTGCGATGATTTCCTTTTGGATGCTTCTACCTTCGGCGCAGGCGCAGAAGATTAATATTGCCGTCTCCAATCCTGACATGTCGTTTCTCAGCGGCGGCGTGGCCAAGTTCAAGGGATTTTTCAGAGAGGAAGGGTTGGACGCGGAGCTGGTGCAGATTACCGCCAACGTATCGATTGCGGCGTTGGCTGGCGGCAATATCGATTACAATCTGATCCTGCAATCGGTGGTAACGGGTAACCTGCGCGGATTACCGATCAAAGTCGCGGCGATTCTGATCGAGCGGCCCAATCATGTGGTTGTTGTCAATCCCAGAATCAAAAATTTCGCCGATCTCAAAGGGCATAAGATTGCCATCAGTTCGTTCGGCTCGGCGACCGATATCTTGGCGCGCCTGACGGTGGAACATTTCAAGCTCAATCCCAATAAAGACGTCCAGTTCATCGCCGCCGGCGGTGGGTCGGGACGGCTGGCGCAGCTGGAGTCCGGCCTGGTCGACGCCGCGGTGGTGGCGCCGCCTTCGGATGCGATCGCCGAGTCGCGCGGTTTCAAAAGTTTGGTGCGGACGCGGGATATTCTGCTGTTCCCCGTCAATGGCGTCGGCCTGCACGAGCAGAAGTTGAAGAATCATCGCGGTGAAGTGAAGCGCGTGTTGCGCGCCCTGCTCAGGGCCAACCGATTCATTCTCGACGACAAGAAGGGCGCCGTCGCAATTCTTCAGCGTTGGGGCCGGACATCCCTGGCGGTGGCGGAACAGGGATATCTGGCGTCGTCAGCGAATTTTAGCCGGAACCTGCTGGCGCCGCGGGATGCCTTGGAGAAAGTCATTCACAGCACCAAGCTCAACATCGACCTCAAACGGGATGTGCCCTTGGACGAGGTTTTTGATCTCAGTATTGTGCGCGAAATTCTCCGCGAGATGGGCGAGACGCCGGGCTAGGGCCGTGATCGTCGATCGTGTTCGTGCTCGGCGAAATTTTACATGATTGCGATTTATGCAGCGCTTTGAATGTCTGGAGCAATTAGCTCCGTTGATCACCGACCAACTGGTCGTCACTTCATTGAGCGGACAGCGCGTTGAATGGGGCCATTTGTCCAAGCATGAGGGAAATCTACTGCTCGGGTCCATGGGCAACGCGCTTGCGGTGGGCTTGGGACTGGCGCTGGCGCTGCCGAATAGAAAAGTCATCGTGCTCGAGTCCGACGGCAGCGTGCTGCTGTCGCTGTTCAACTTGCCGACGGTGGCGAAGATGAACCCGGCGAATCTTGCCGTCTTCGTATTCGATAATCAGGCTTACAGCGGCACTAAGATTAGCGAACCCACGGCGACGGCGGGCAAGACCGACTTGGCGGGAATGGCGCGCAGCGCGGGAATCGAACACGCTGTCACCGTTCGCGATGTCGTTGCGTTCAAGAGTAAAGCAGCCGGAGCGATCGGCGTAGCTGGGCTGAGATTTGTCGTCGCCAAGGTGGAAGAGAGCCGCGGTCACCGCAAAATCGAGAGAACCGACGTCGATCTGCTGGAGAATAAATATCAGTTCGTCCGCTACCTGGAGCGCACCGAAGGTAAGGCGATATTCAAGGGAAGGGGTTAGGTTTTCGTGGCAGGGAACCCGCGCAAGATCATTGGAGTGCCGACGCCAAGATCCGAAGGCCGCGAGAAGGTTTCCGGCGCAGCGATCTATGCTACCGACATCGTGCTCCCTGATATGCTATGGGCAAAAGCGCTACGCAGTCCGATCGCTTACGGGCGGATCAAGCAAATCGATGTCAGCAAAGCGCTGGCGCTGTCGGGTGTCCACGCGGTGGTGACCGGCGCCGAAGTCAAGGGCCAACTCATCGGGCGCAAGATCTACGACATGCCGGTTCTTGCCGATGAGGTCGTGCGCTTCATTGGCGAGAAGGTCGCGGTGGTCGCGGCGGAGACTGAGGAGATCGCCGAAGCCGCGACCGAATTGATCGATGTTGCCTATGAAGAGTTAGACGCGCTCCTCGACCCGCTGGAAGCGGTTCAGTCGACCGCGCCTGTGCTCCATCCCAACGTGCAAAGCTACCGCGGCTTGCTGCACGAAATCAAAACGCCGAGCAATGTCTTCGTCGATCTGACTTGGACTAAGGGCGATGTCGACGCGGGATTCCGCGATGCCGATGTGATCGTTGAAAACACCTTCACGACCCAACCGATGCATCAGGCCTACATCGAGCCCCATTCCTGCGTCGTCCAGGCGCACGCGGGGGGCGCCGATGTCTGGGCATGTTCGAAAGTGCCCTTCGCCCTGCGCGAGCAAGTCGCCGCCGCGTTGCGCCGGCCGTCGGGCGATTTTCTCATGCATCCGAGTTACATTGGCGGCTGCTTCGGCGGCAAGGGCGACTTCATGGACGTGCCGGTCTGCTATTTACTATCGCTCAAGAGCGGCCGGCCGGTGAAGATGGTGATGGATTATGCGGAGGAATTCATCGCCGGCAATCCACGCCATGGCGCGGTGATCGAAGTGAAGACCGGCGTGAACAAAGATGGCCGGCTGATCGCGCACCGCATGGACTATGTCTACGACAGCGGCGCCTACGGCGCGTTCAAACCGCAAGGATATTTAGTCGGACCCAAAGAAGCGGCTGGGCCGTACAAGATCCCAAACGTTCGCATCAACGAGAAAATCGTTTACACCAATAAAATCCCCTGCGGCCATATGCGCGCGCCGGGGGAGCCCCAAGGCTTCTTCGCCAACGAATCGCAGATGGATCTGGTAGCGCGCCGGCTGGGCATGAACCCGATTGCATTTCGCCGGAAAAATCTCATGCATGACGGCGATGTTTCGCCCATCGGTCATGCGCTGCCGCATATCAAGAGCGAGGAGACCTTGGATCAAGCGCTGACGGCGTCGGGATACATCAAGCCGAAAGGCAAATATGTCGGCCGCGGTTTGGCGCTGGCGCAATGGCTGCCGTTGGGCGGCGAAGGACATGCGTTCGTGTCGGTTGATGTCGGCGGCCAAATCACGGTGGCGACGGCGATGGTCGATCAGGGAGCGGGAACCTATACGGCCATGCGGCAGATCGTCGCCAATGAGTTGCAGGTGCCGGTGGAGCAGGTTGGTTTTCAAATTCTCGACACCGGAGGCGCCGCCGCGGATACCGGTGTCGGCGCCAGCAGGGCGACGCGGATATTCGGTAATGCGACCCTAACCGCGGCGATTCAAGTCAAAGCGACGTTGTTGCAGGGCGCGAGCGAGATCCTCGGCGCGCCGGTAGATGAGCTCTCCTTCACTGGCAACGGGTCGATTCGCACCAACCGCGGCAAACCAATCTCTTACAGTGCGATTGTCGAACGGCTCGGCGGCGAGGTTCGCTGCGAAGGTTCGTACAAAAATTTCGCCAACGGTCCGGAAGCCGCGCTGGTCGTGCAAGTTGCCGAAGTCGAGGTCGACCCTGAGACCGGCCAGGTCGTGATCAAGAATTTCACCACCGCGCATAGCACCGGCACGATTATCAATCCATTGATGCACCAAGGGCAGATCGACGGCGGGGTCGTAACGGCGATCGGTTATGCGCTGATGGAGCAGTTGGTCATTGACCAGGGTAAAGTTATCACCACCAACTTTGGCGAGAGCAAGATTCCGTCGATCCGTGATATCCCACCGCTAAAAACGGTCATCCAAGAATTTCCCGTCGGCAACGGCCCCTACGGGGGCATGAGCATCGGTGAGCCGCCGGTGCTGGTGGCTGCTGCGGCTATCGCCAATGCCGTTCACGATGCGGTGGGGGTGCGGATTTACGACTTGCCGATCACGGCAGAAAAGGTGCTGCGGGCGATGAAGAGAAAGCATGGAATGTTGAAGTGATGGAGTGGTGGAGTATCGGGTTTTTTCGGACCCCCCATCACTCCAGTTACTCCATCACTCCAATTGTCACCCGCCCACGGCCGTTTGCGACTGGCGATTTTCCCTGCTAATTCACTCTACCAGGTATGAAAGACGAACTTGCCAAACGATTGGTTCAGAGTCTCAAGGACGCTGGGATTAATTTCGTTACCTATTTGCCGGAAACTCGATTGAGCCAGATCGTGCCGCTGATTCGCGATGACCCGGACATGGAACTGATCGCGGTGGCCAACGAATCAGAGGCCATCACCATCGCCGCCGGCGCCACGCTCGGCGGCAAACAAGCCGCAGTGTATATGGAAAACACCGGCATCTATACCTCCTGTTACAGCTTGCTGACGGTGGGCAAGCAACTCGGCGTGCCGTTGCTGCTGGTGATCGCCTACCTAGGCGGCGTGCCGGACTGGCGCAACAGTTTTCTCTACGCGACCATCGGTAAGCATTCGATTCCCGTGCTTGACGGTTTGGGCGTTGACCATACCTTGATCGAGGATGGCGCAAAGCTTGAGATCAAAATCAAAGACGCGGTGCGGGCGGCAAATTCGTTGCGCGCTCCCTACGCGCTGCTTTTCGCCGGGGAGTTTTCCGAATGATTCGCTACGAATGTTTGCAATTGCTGGCCAGCAAAATGACCGACCAGTTGGTCGTGACTTCCCAGAGCGGGCAGCGCATCGAATGGTCGCACCTGTCGCGCCATGAAGGCAATCTGCTGGTCGGCATGATGGGCTGCGCCATCGGCGTGGCCGCCGGGTTGGCATTGGCCCTGCCGCATCGCAAAGTGATTGCCCTCGACTCCGACGGCAGCGTGCTGCTTTCCTTATTCAACTTGGCGACGTTGGGTAACTTGCAGCCGAAAAACTTGGTCGTCTATGTTTTCGACAACGGCGTTTACAGCGGCAGCCGCATCAGCTATCCCACCGCGACCTCCGGCAACACGGATTTGGCGGCCATGGCCCAGGGTGCGGGGATCAAGACTGCGCAAACGATCCGCGACTTCGAGGACTTCAAAAAATCAGGGATCGACGCGTTGAGCAAAAGCGGGTTGGGCTTCTTCGTCTGCAAAGTTGAAGAGAGCTTGCTGCATCGCGAGATCCCCCGGCCCAACACCGATCTCGCCGAAAATAAATACACCTTCGTGCGCTATCTCGAACGGACCGAGGAAAGAGCGATGACCTTCGTCGGCCGAGGATAAAGTTTCTGGCTCTTGCGGGTTTACTGTGAAGATGTTTTCACCACGAAGTGAAACATGAGCTTACGCACGCCCACGGAGTATGAAAATGGAGGGATTCCACTCCACATGCTGCTTTCCTCGACTCGTCATTCCCGCGCACGCGGGAATCGTGCGCCCGTGAGGGCGCCATATCAGCACGGTGAAAGTCCGTGTCGGAGAAAGCCACAACT
>JBGTCC010000547.1:0-4661 GCA_041749055.1 Thermodesulfobacteriota bacterium
GTCGGCTTCGGCGTCCTCGGTTATTATATGCGCCGCGCCGGCTATCCGCGCCCGGCCATGATCTTGGGACTGGTGCTCGGCGATCTGATGGAAAAATATCTTTACCGCTCGGTGGCGAGCTACGGCTATAGCTGGATGGCCCGGCCGGCGGTGATCGTTATTTTCATCATCGCCGCAGTCTCGCTCTATCTGACGCTGCGCGGCAAGCTGAAAGCGAGCAAGAAAGATTCCACGGCGACCTTCAGCGGCGCCATCGCGAGGTCCGACAATGAAGACTAATTTCGCGCTATTTTTGTTAGTGATCTTTGCCGTCGCCACGGTGTCCGGTTGGGGCTGGCCCGACATCGCCAAGATCATGCCGGTATACGTCGCCGCCTTGCCTGGTCTAGTGATGATAGTCATCCAGATTTATCGCGAGGCCACCGGCTGGGAGACCAGCCGCAGTACCACCAGCATGGATATGGATGAAAGCGGCGAAAATCAGTTGGACGAAGCCACCGCCCGCAAACGCACACTGGCATTCTTCGCCTGGTTCATCGGCGGCGCCATTGGCATCTGGCTGATCGGCATCGTCTACGCTCTGCCGCTATTGGTTTTTCTCTATGCTCTGCTCCAAGGCAAGGAAAAGTGGCTCACATCGCTGATTACCGGCGGCTGCGCCTATTTGGTGATCTGGGGTTTGTTTGAATATATGCTCGAGACCCGCTGGCCGGCGGGGATGCTGTTCGGATATTAACGCGGGGGAGTTCAAAACGTTCAATCGCTAGAAAAATGGGAATTTATGCTGAAGTCCATCACCGTCGTCACTTACATCTTACTTTCGCTGACTGCCGCGTCCGCCCAAGCCCCTTATTTCCAAGGCAAGACCATCAAGATCGTTCGCGGCGGCGAGCCCGGCGGCACCGGCGACATGCAAGCGCGCGCAGTCATTCCCTTCTTGAAAAAACATATTCCCGGCAACCCGACGATCATCGTCGAAAACATGCCGGGTGCGGCGGGACGCAAAGCCGCCAACCATATTTACTCGACGGCGAAGCCCGACGGGTTGTCCATCGGCGCGGTGGGCGCCGGCCTGGTCGCCGGACAGATTCTTGAATTGGCCGGCTCGCAATACGATCTCGACAAGCTGATTTATTTGGGCTCCACCGAAAGCGGCGATCCCTACGTGTTCGTCGGCCGCAAGGACGCGGGTCTCGATACTCTCGAGAAACTGCGCGCCGTTTCGGGGATCAGGATCGGCGCCCAAGCCGTCGGCCATCCGGTCTATATCAGCGGCAGACTATTCGCCTATCTGCTCGGCTTGAAAGAACCGAGAATGGTGCTCGGTTACGGCGGTCCGGAAATGGACATTGCGCTGGCGAAGGGAGAAATCGATTTGCGCGCCAATGGCGCGGATACGGTGCTGCAGCGCAACAAAGACCAGCTCGAAAAAGGCTTCTATCAATTTCACGCGTCGATCACGATACCCAAGGGGCGCTATGCCGTCGGCCTGCCGAAAGCGCCGGATTTGGACAGCTTTGCCAAGAACGATAAAGAGCGCCAGCTGATCAATCTGTTTCGCACTTTTCTCTATCCGCGCTGGCCCTACATCTTGCCGCCAGCCACGCCCAAGGACATCGTCGCCATTCTGCGCGGCGCCATGACCAAGGCGTTGAAAGATCCCGAGTTCCACAAGGAGTTCAAAAAACTGATGGCCACCGACGCCACGCCGCTCACCGGCGAGGAACTTGAAGCCGCGATCAAAGAGTTGCCGCGGGATCCGGAACTCGTCGCGCTCTACAAGAAAATCGCCGATCAGGGGCCTCTTCCCGCGCGCTAAAACGGAGGAGTTCAAAACGTTCAAGCCGTTCAACCGCTGCGCTCCGTTCAATCCATAACCATTCTTCGAAGCGGTCACGAACGCTTTCCTCCCCCGGCCCGGTCATCCTGAGCTTGACGAAGGACGCGGGGGAGGATCAAGGAGGGGATTGACCGTTTCGAACGGCTGGAACGATTGGAACGTGTTAAGGGAGGGAACATGCTAAAGACAGTTCTCGTAACTTGCGTTTTGTTGTCGATTTCAACCGCTTCCGCCCAGGCGCCCTTCTACCAGGGCAAGACCATCATCATCATTCAAGGCACGGAAGCCGGCGGGAGCTCGGACATGATGACGCGGGCGATGCTTTCCCATATGAAAAAGCATATTCCCGGCGAGCCCAACGTCGTTTCGGAGTACATGCCCGGCGGCGGCGGCATGAAGGCGGCCAATCATATTTTCAAAGGCGTCCGCGCCGATGGCCTGACCATCGGCCGCATCGGCGGCGGCCTGGTCGCCAACGCCATCCTCGGTGAAAAGGGCGTGCTCTACGATCTCAATAAGTTTATTTATCTCGGCTCGCCGCACAGCACCTACCATTGGGTTTTCATCACCCGCAAAGAAGCCGGGCTAAAAAATATCGAAGCGCTACGCTCGGCCACGGGCATAAGAATCGGCGCACAGACCGTCGGCCATTCAAATTACTTCGTCGGCCGTTTATTCGCCCATCTGATCGGCTTCAAAGATCCCAAAATGGTCGTCGGTTATTCCGGCACCGAGCTCGACTTGGCGCTGATGCGCGGTGAGATCGACGGCCGCATCAACAATCCCGACACGCTGGCGATCCGCAATGCCGAATGGCTCGCCAAGGGCATGATCGACATCCACGCGATCATGGAAGTGCCGCTGGGCTTGAAGCAGCCCGGCTTCGACCGCTTGCCCGAGATCGAAGAGTTCGCCAAGAACGAGGGCGAGAAAAAACTCCTGGCGATGATCCGCGCCTTTCGCCAGATCGGCACGCCGTCATTATTGCCGCCGGGCACGCCGCCGGAGCTGGTGAAAATCCTGCGCGACGCCACCGCGCGCATGTACAAAGATCCTGAATTCCAAAAGGACTACAAAAAACTAGTCGGTGAAGAGCCCTCGCCGCTGCTCGGCGAAGACATGGAGCGAACCATTAAAGATCTACCGCGCGATCCCGAGACCGTCGAGCTTTTTAAAAAGCTCAACGCGGCCGGCGGGATGCCTATAAGATAGAAGACGTTCCAAAGGTTCCAATTGTTCCAACCGCTTCACGCTGTTCCATCCCCACCATTCTTCGAAGCGGTCGCGAACGCTCTCCTCCACCGGCCCGGTCATCCTGAGCTTGACGAAGGACGCGAGGGAGGATTAAGGGGGCCCTGGAACGATTGGAACCACTGGAACATTTGGAACGAGTTAAGGGGGACAACAATGCTTAAGATATTCGCGCTGCTAATGACCATCCTATCGTGCCCAAGCTTCGCTCTCGCGCAAGCGAATTTTTACCAAGGCAAGCATATCCTGCTGATCGTCGGCTCCGGACCTGGTGGGGTGGGCGACATGCGCGCCAGGGCGCTGGCAGCGGGATTGACGCGTAACATTCCCGGCAATCCGCCGATCGTTTTTCAGTATATGGCCGGCGCCGGCGGGCGTAGAGCGGCCAATCATCTGTACAGCAACGCTAAGCCCGATGGATTGACCCTGCTGCGGGTTTCGAGCAGCGTCATCCCTTACGCCGTGCTCGGCGAGTCCGGCGTGCAGTACGACATCGACAAGCTCAACTATCTGGGCGCCACCGAGCACCAGCTCTATTATTCGTTTGTCACGCGCAAGGGAGCGGGCATCAATAATTTGGAAAAACTGCGCAGCACTCCCGGCGTGCGCATCGGCAGCGCTCCGGTAGGTCACACCGGCTATCTGCACAGCCGCGCCGTAGCGTATCTGCTCGACATGAAAGACCCGAGGATCGTGCCGGGTTACGAAAGCGCCGATTTGGATATCGCCTTCGCCAGAAACGAAGTCGACGCTCGCGTCGCCTCGACGGTAACCATCACGCAGCAAGAGCTACTGTCGAAGAACCTCGCCGATTTTCACCTTGCCATCGAAGTGCCGCGCGGCTACAAAGATCCGCGCTACGCGCAGCTCCGGATGCCGGATATCACGAGTTTCGTCAAATCGGAACGAGAGAGGAAGCTTTTGACGATGATGGAAGGCTTTCGCGTCGTCGGCACGATCTTGATGGCGCCGCCAGGCACACCCAAAGACCGCCTCGACATTCTCAAAGAAGCTGTGCGCAAGACCAACAGAGATCCGCAGTTCGCCGCCGATTACAAGAGACTCACCGGAGGCGACGACCCGACGCCGCTCAGTCCCGACGACCAGGCTAAAATCGTGCGCGAAATTCCGCGCGACCCGGAGATCATCGAGCTGTTCAAAAAATTCGCTGGCACCGGCCCGCTGCCGGCGCGGTAATATACTGGGGAGTTCCAAACGTTCCAGCCGTTCAACCGCTGCGCTCCGTTCAATTCCCCACCCTCTGCGAAGAAACCGCGCAAGTTTTCCTTCCCCGCGTCGCGGCGGGAGATGAAGGAGGGGGTCGATCGACATGATCAATTTGAACCTCCAGGCTTAGGACATTGTGTCTCGCGGCTCTCAGCGATATAAGCGAGCGATGCGATTAGAACTCGGCTGTTTTCAGTTAAAAGACATCCGCTTCGGCGCAGCGACGTCGGTGGCAGACGGCGCACTGACCATCAACCGCGCCGAACTCGTTTCCCAACTCCAGCAGGAACCGCTCTTCGACCACGTCGACATCGAGCTCGCTCACCCCGGCGACTCTTGCCGC
>JBGTCC010000548.1:0-5957 GCA_041749055.1 Thermodesulfobacteriota bacterium
GCCGCCGCGCGATCTAATCGAGGTCCATCAAGAGACCGATAAGACCGCCGCCACCACCCCGCAAGCACTGCCGCAAGAGTTCCGGCCGCGCCACTTCCATCACTTACCTTATCGCCTTAGCGATGATTTCGGCGAACCGCAAGACGGGATCGGCAAACTCAATATCAACGCCTAGCTAGTTGGAGTGTCTCACGCCGTTAGTCGTTTATCCGGAGTAACTCACCACTTTCTGCGACCAGAAACGTCTCAGATTCGGATATTCCTCGCGCTAAGGACGCCAAGCTCGCAAAGTGACGAGCCGAGGCCCGTCATCCCGAGGGGATACGAAGGGATAAGAAGGATTTCTCTCTCCGTTCGAAATGACAACGTTCTTCCTTTGCGCCCTTGGCGGGCTTGGCGCGAGATACTCCGAATTTCGGTTGCGGCGGAACTGCGCTAGCTGTGTCCGGTCAGGAGACCTTGACGGCGAGTTTCTCGCCGAGCTCTCTCAGGCAGCTATCCCAGCGGTCGTGATCGGAGGCACGCCACGGGCTGATCTGCGGATTCTCGGAATTGAAGCGCTGGATGAACCGGTACAGCAAATTTTGTACTTTCCACAAATTGACCGCGAATGGCAGCATGGCGATCGCCGTGGCGGCTCGGTTCAAACTCTGCAGGCCGATGAGTGTGGGTTGGTTGACGAAAGTCTCCGTGCTTCGTTCGAGGGTTTTCCGGTAGGTGAATTCCAACGTCGCGCTGTCGAGCGCGATGCCCTCGGCGGTGGCCGCAGCGAGTAATTGCTGGAGCCGCTCGCTGTCGATGTCGTCTCGTTCCAGTTGGCGGCGCAGGTCGCTATTGATGACCGCTTCCGCGGGCCCGCGGAGCGCGCTCGGTTGCGGCAAGTTCAAGCTATGTAAAAAGCGCATGAGCGGGGCGCGGTGGTCGTAGATTTGCCGGTAGAGCGACTCGGTTTCGCCGAGCGCGGACTGCAAGATCTGGCCGATCAATTTGCGCTGCTCGTCGTGAAACAGCGAGCGCAGCGAGTAGTTCGACTCGCCGAAGCGGCGATCCATCAGGCGCAGGACTGCGGCGAAATCGCCGCGCATGAAGGGCTCGGCGAGCTCGCGGGCGAGATAACCCTCGACGCCGTCGCCCAGCGTTGGCCGTACGCCGCCGTTGACGTTATGATCGCCCAGGTGCAGCGCGGCGAAACTCAGACAAGTAGTTTCGCCGGTGATTTCCGAGGTCAGTCCGACTTCCCCCACAGCCAGTTTGGCGTTGCCGGCGACATAGGTCTGAAGGTTTTTTCGCTCGGCCCGGTAGCAATAAATTTTTGTCTGCTCCGGCCTACTTTCGAACAGAGAACTGACGGCATAATGCGCGCCGACCCGCTCCCAGTCAACGCGCGCGGGCCTGACCCGTTGGTCATAGATTTGTTTGCCGTCGCCCTGATCGGCCAGGTTGCTGCGCGCCGCGGCGAGCCGCTCGATGAAGCGCTCTTCCAGCGAGTCGCCAAAAAGCTCTTCTGCTAACTGCACGGCGCGGCCGGCGAACTGGATGACCTGGACGGTTTCGATGCCCGAGATGTCGTCGAAAAACCAGCCGCAGCTCGTGTACATGAGCAACAGTTGCCGCTGTAGCTCGAGCAACTTGAGGGCGGTGACTTTCTCATCGTCGCGCAACGGCCGGGCGGCGTGGCGGGCGAGAAACCGTTCTCTGGAGTCTTCTGATCGGTCGAGGATCACTTCGATGTAAGAATTGCGGGCAAACCAAATATTTTTGAAATAGCTCGTGGCTTGCTGCTGCCACAGCGGCGTGACCGCATCGCGCAGATTGTCGAGGGCGTTGCGCAGTGGCGTGCGCCACTGTTGACGCCAACTCGGATGCGCGCCGGAGTTGCAGCCGCAATCGCTCCACCAGCGGTCGATGCCGTGGGCGCAACTCCAGGAAGTTTTTTCGGCGATCTCGACTTCATGGGTAGGCGGATATTTTTCGAGAAACTCGCCGTAGTTGGTCAGGCGCGCGAGCTGTTTGGTTTCGATGTGGTCCAGGGCGTAGGCCAGCGCCATGTCCCCATACCGATGATGATGGCCATAACTCTCCCCATCGGTGGCGATATGGACCAGCTGGGGCCAATCGCGGTCATCGGCAAAGCCGCCCATGAGTTTGTCGACGAAGCGTTCGCCCTGGGAGAGCACGCCTTCGAAGGCAACCGATCGGGCAATCGGACCGTCATAGAAAAATAACCCGATGGCGCGCCCGGAAGGCAGCAGCTGACGGTAGGCGCGGCTCGGATCGATGGCGTCGCCATTGAGTTGTTGCCACTGGCGCGTCCCGATCGCCCGCCCCCGGGCAGCCTGGTGCGGCGCTAAGACGACGAACCGAATATCCTGTTCGACCAGTAACTCCAAGGTTTCGACATCGACGGCGGT
Organism: Thermodesulfobacteriota bacterium; assembly: GCA_041749055.1. GTDB lineage: Bacteria > Desulfobacterota > Binatia > UBA9968 > UBA9968 > DP-20. The sequence continues at coordinate 2,412 of JBGTCC010000548.1, forward strand.
CTCCGCCAACCACATGCCTTCCGGGGCGCGCTGAAAGCGCTTGGTGAAATCGCCGATGCCCCAGCGGATTTGCGTCTTGCGGTCCCGGCTATTGGCGAGCGGCATGATCGCATGATTGTATACCTGAGCCAGCGCTGAGCCATGGCCGGAGAACCGTTGCTGGCTGTCACGGTCGGCGTCGAGGATCGCGCCATACACGTCCGGTGCTTTGGCTTCGAGCCAGGACAGTAAGGTCGGGCCGAAGTTGAAACTGATGCGCGCGTAATTGTTGATCAGTTTGATGATGCGATTGTCGCCGTCGACGATGCGCGCCACAGAGTTCGGCGCGTAGCACTCCGCGGTGATGCGCTCGTTCCAGTCATGGTAGGGGTACGCCGAGTCTTGCAGCTCGATGGCTTCGAGCCATGGGTTTTCCCGCGGCGGCTGGTAGAAGTGGCCGTGTATGCAGATGTATCGCTCCATGATTCGATTAATCTTCTCGGTGGACCCGACCGGCAATTCGCCGCACCATTGTGGTTAGGGATTGGTCATGACCCAGGTGGTTTTGCGCGGTCCGCGGCCGAGGACGACGATCCCGGTAGGCGACACGAAGTAGCGCTCGCGGTCTTTCTCCAGGTTGTAGCCGATCTCCGTGCCGGAGGGAATGATGTTGGCTTTGTCGATGATGGCGTTACGAATCCGACAGTTCCTGCCGATCTCGACCCAATCCATGATCACCGAATTTTCTATACGACTATAGCTATGGACGCGCACGTTTCGTCCGATGATGCAGTTGTGGACATCGCTGCCACTGATGATCGTGCCTTCGGCGACTACCGAATTGACCGCCATACCTTTGCGGTCGGCCCAATCGAAGACGAATTTTGCCGGGGGGTCGGCGTAACCGACGGTGCGCAGCGGCCAGGCGCGGTTATATAAGTTAAACGACGGATCGATGGAGCAGAGATCCATGCTGGCGTCATAGTAGGCTTCGATGGTGCCAAGGTCGCGCCAGTAGCTGGGCTCTTCGCCCTTGGACGGGCTCGGCACCCGGTTCTGGCGAAAATCGTAGGCGAACATGCGTCCGCCGGTGATGAAATTCGGCAAGAGATCGCGGGCAAAATCATGATTGCTCGCGGGATTAGCGGCATCGGCTTTCAAGGCTTCGATCAACACTTCGTTGTTGAATAGATAATTACCCATCGACACCAGGGCGATACCGGGCTCGCCGGGAATTGACTTGGGCGCTTTGGGTTTTTCGTCGAAACCGATGATGCGCCAATCGTCATCGACCTCGATGACGCCAAAGTCCGAGGCTTCTTCGATCTTCACCGGAATCGCCGCGACCGTGACTTCGGCCGACTTGTGGATATGCGCGTCGATCATTTGCCGGACGTTCATCCGGTAAATATGGTCGGCGCCAAACACCGCCACCAGCGTCGGCTTGTGCCGTTCGAGCAAGTAGAGATTCTGATACACGCAATCGGCGGTGCCCTGATACCAGTCGTCGCCCGAGCGCATCTGCGCCGGCACCGGCGTGATAAAATGTTCGCCCAAAAAATCTGTTGCCCGCCAGCCGCGGTCGAGATGTTCCAAGAGCGACTGGGCTTTGAATTGGGTGACGACGTAGATCGACAGAATGCCCGAGTTGATCAAATTCGACAGGACGAAATCGATAATCCGATAACGGCCGCCGAAGGGCACCGCCGGCTTGGCCCGATGCTCGGTCAACGGGTAGAGCCGCGCGCCGCGCCCGCCCGCCATGACCACACCTAGTACGTACAACATGTCTCTCGCTCCATCCTGCTGTCACGGCAACAGAGTTTTATATAAATCGCTATAAAGTTGCGCCGAGCGCTGCCAGGAGAAATCCTTAGACATAGCACGCCGCCGCAACGCGGTCCAAGCCTTTTTGTCGCGGTAGACGGATAAGCCGCGATCGATGGCCTCGAGCATGGCGCCGCCCTCGTAATCGGTAAAAACGAATCCGGTGCCGGTGTCGCTCTCGGGATCGTAGTCTTCTACGGAGTCTCGCAGCCCGCCGACGGCGCGGACGATCGGGGCGGTGGCGTATTTCAAACTGTACATTTGATTCAAGCCGCAGGGCTCGTAGAGCGACGGCATCAAGAATAGATCGGCGCCGGCCTCGATCTGATGCGCCAGCTGCTCGTCGAACCCGATGCGCACGGCAACGCGATCGGCGTAGCTCGCCGCGGCGGCGCGGAAAAAGGCTTCATAGCGCGGTGCGCCGCTGCCGAGCAGGACGAATTGTAGGTCGCGCTGCATCAGCGCGGGAAAAATACTTTCCACCAGATCGAAGCCCTTTTGCGGGGTTAGCCGCGAGATCATCGCGACGATTGGCGTATCGGCTTTATCCGGCAGGCCGACCTGTCGGCGCAATGTTTGTTTGCAGCGGCGTTTGACGGTCAAACTTTGCTCGCCGTAGTGATGGGTGATCAACGGATCGGTCCAAGGGTTCCACTGATCATAGTCGACGCCGTTTAAGATCCCGACGAGATCGCCGGCGCGCTGGCGCAGCACCCCTTCGAGGCCGAACCCTTGCTCCAGCGTCATGATCTCCTGTGCGTAGGTTGGACTCACGGTGGTTATTTTGTCGGCCAAAACCAGAGCGCCCTTGAGGAAATTGATGTTGCCGTAGAATTCTAAAAACTGCGGCGTGAAAAACCCGCTGTCGAGATTCAATAAATGCCAGTCGGTCTGCCCAAATTGGCCTTGGAAAGCCAAGTTATGGATGGTGAATACCGTCCTCGCTCCGGCGGTGGCGTGGTATCGCGCCGCTTGGGTCTTCAAAAACACGATGGCCAAGGCCCCTTGCCAGTCGTGGGCATGAACGATGTCGACCGGCTGGGCGCGCAGAATTTCCAACGCCGCGCGGCAATAGAACGCAAACCGCTCGGCGTTATCGGAATAGTCTTGGGTCGGCGTGCCGTAGAGATACTCGCGGTCGAAATATTTATCGGCACGAATGAGATAGACCGTGATCGAATTGCCGATGGTGGTCTGAAATATCGATGCTTGTTCCTGGCGGTCGGACACCGGTACGGTGAAAGTCAGGCCAGTTTCATTCAGAAAAAATTCGCCGTGCAGCGCGCCACGATAAGCCGGGATAATCAGCGTGACTTGGTGGCCAAGCCGCTCCAGCGCCAAGGACAGAGTGGCCGAGACATCGGCCAGGCCGCCGGTCTTGGCAAACGGGTTGGCCTCGGAAGCGATCATGGCGATCTTCATGTCAGCGAAAACGAACTATGGCTGGTTGACGAAAAACGATATTGACAACGGCGGCAAGGTTAGCACCAAGGAAAACGGCCGGCCATGATGCGCCACCGGTTCGGCGTCCAGCCCGCTACGAATGCCGACCCCGCTGACCACTCCGGCGCCGAATTTATCGTAGAGGCGAAAATAGCTGCCTTCATTGAAAAGGTCGCTCCCATGGGCAGTGAACACAATGAACGAGGGGGATTCGGACATGGGTATATTCTAAACCATCCTGGTGCGGTTGTCGCTGATTGTCTTTCAAAGGTCATTGAGCGCCGTGAAGCATCTAGT
>JBGTCC010000549.1:0-5826 GCA_041749055.1 Thermodesulfobacteriota bacterium
TGCCGTTGCTGGCATGGGCCAGCGCCGTGAGCAAGGCGTCGCCGCCGGCGATGGCACGATAGGCCAAGCGGGTGTCCTCGGGCAGCGTTCGGTCAATTTTCTCTTGCCATTGGAAATGCTGCTCTTGCAGCGCGTGGACGATGCCGATGGCGACGGGCAGTTCGGTTGCCGCGCGGTCGTAGGGCGGTTTCAGTTCACTGCCCAGTTTGGCGCTCTCGGCTGCGAGCAGCAGCCGCTCTCGGGCGCTGTCGTAGACGACCAGTCGCTGGAGACGGTGAAATTTTTCGAGGTCAGTTTTGAAGTCGTCGTTGGCGCTCAGTAGGCCGAGTTGTTTGTAAGCGCGCTCGAGTTCGGCGATGGCTTGGACGCCGATGGCGCCGTTGTCGCTAAGGGCTGGGATAGGCTGCGAGATGTCACCGGCAAACAGCGCGATTTCGAAGTCCTGTTTAGGCGGCAGTCCGCGCAAGGCGGCCAGGCTTTTTTTGAGTGCGCCGTAGCGCTCCTTTGATGGCGTTAGAAGCGGTTTCGCTTCAGGCGAAAAGCAGCCGGTAAGCGAAATTACCATGCCAATCAACAGCGGGGCATGGCTCAAGCGGCGCAACGGCGAACGGGACCCGGGGTCATTCATCTACTTCTCCATGACGATCACCGAGTAGCCGGCTTGGCTCAATTGCTTGGCCATGTCTTCAGCGGCACTGCGGTTGGAGAAGTTGCCGAGGTGAACCCGATAGTAAGTCGTGTCCTTCGATTGCAACGGCGTGATCGTGACGTTGTCGAAGTTCTTGACGATGCGGTCGCGCAGTTGTCGGGCGTTTTCTAGTTGCGAGAAGGAACCCAATTGCAGCGTGTAATCGAGGAACGGGCGGATCGAGCGCAACGGCACCGGGCTGTCGAGAACGTCAATCCGCACTAATGCGGTTCCGGGTCCGAGCATATCGACGGACTGGGCGGCGGCGTAGGATAGATCGATGATTCTTCCTTTGGCAAAAGGCCCCCGGTCGTTGACCAACACTTCGGCACTGCGGCCGTTCTCCATATTGGTCACCATCACTTTAGATCCCAGGGGCAAAGTTTGATGCGCCGCGGTCATGTCGTTTTGATTGTAGATGTGGCCGCTAGCGGTGGCCCTGCCGTGAAAGCCAGGGCCGTACCAAGAGGCGATGCCGGTTTGATTGACGCGCGTGTCGGTAATCGGCGGCGGCGGAACGCGGACCTTGGACGGCGGTACCGAACAAGCGCCGGCTAGAGACAAGGCGATAAAAAATAAATAGCGGCGGCTGAGGGTCATGGAATTCTTCGCTTGGCGATTATACAGCAAAGCCGGTTGGAAAAAAGTATCGCGGCGCAGAATTCACCCGCTCCTCAGGCCGCAACCCGTGGTCCCGGCCTAGTTTACCCGGTCTAGGCTTTGTGTTAGCTTGTCGGCAACTTGCAAGGGAGTGATTGCAGTATGTCTGGCCATTCTAAATGGAGCACGATCAAGCATAAGAAAGCCGCCAAGGATGCCAAGCGCGGTAAAATATTTACCAAGCTGATTAAGGAAATCACCGTGGCGGCACGCATGGGCGGCGGCGATATCAACGCCAATCCCAGGCTGCGCACGGCGGTTCTGACCGCGCGCGGCAGCAGTATGCCGAGTGATAATATCGAGCGCGCGATCAAAAAAGGCACCGGCGAGCTCGAAGGCGTAACCTATGAAGAGATTCAGTACGAAGGTTACGGTCCGGGGGGCGTGGCGATCATCGCCCAGGTGTTGACCGACAACAAGAATCGCACGGTGTCGGAGATCCGCCGGATGTTTTCCAAGCATGGCGGTAACATGGGTGAGACCGGCTGCGTCGGCTGGATGTTCGACAAGAAGGGCATCCTCACCGTGGACAAGTCGCAGGTCGACGAGGACCGTTTGATGGATATCGCCCTCGATGCCGGCGCTGAAGATGTCCGTGACGAGGGGGAGGTCTTCGAAGTGATCGCCCCGCCCGAGGATTTCGAAAAAGTCAAAGAACGGCTGGACTTGGAAAAGATCGCCATCGCCAGCGCTCAGGTTAGCCTGGTGCCCAAGAACACCGTCGACGTCGACGCCAAAAATGTCGAGCAAGTCTTAAAACTCAGCGAAGAACTGGAAGATCATGACGACGTGCAAAATGTCGCGGCCAATTTTCACATCCCCGATGAGCTGATGGACAAAGTGAGCTAGCCGCAGTGGCGGACCCTGGCAACAAATCACTGCCGCGCATCATCCTGGGCATCGATCCGGGAACCATGGCGACCGGCTGGGGGGTTGTTCAGGTCATCGGTAACGCGCTGCGCCATATGGGCCATGGCACTATCAATTCCTCAAGCGCCGAGCCTCAAGCGCGCCGCCTGAGCCGGATCTACACCGAACTGTCAAAAGTCGTACGGGAATTTCACCCCGACGGTGTGAGCCTCGAAAAAGTCTTCTTTGCGCTGAATGTCCAGAGCGCGTTGAAGCTCGGCCAGGCGCGCGGCGTCGCGCTGCTCGCGGCAGCCGAACAGGATGTCGAAGTTCACGAGTATAGCGCGGTGGAGATCAAGTCGGCGGTGGTGGGCTACGGCCACGCCACCAAGCAGCAAGTGCAAATGATGATCGGGTCGTTATTGAAAGTATCGGGACCGGTGCCGGCGGATGCCGCGGACGCATTGGCGGCGGCGATCTGCCATCTCAATCGGCAAGCCTTCGCCAGCCGGGTTGCCGGGGCGATGGCGCAAATGCCGACGCCGCTGCGGCCGCGGGGTGGTCGTGGGCAGTGAACGGCCAATGGACAATTCGTTAACCCTGCCAGTGGGCTCGACGTGATCGCGCACATCAGCGGCAAGCTCGCGCAAAAGCATCCCGGTGAAGTGGTCATCGATGTTGGCGGCGTCGGCTATCTGGTTTTCATCCCGCTCAATGTTTTTTACGGTTTGCCGGATCTCGGCGCGCCGATGAGTTTGCAGATCCATACTCATGTGCGCGAAGACGCGCTGCAGCTGTTCGGCTTTCACGATCTCGCCGAGAAACAGGTGTTTTTACTGCTCATGGGGGTATCCGGGATCGGCCCCAGGCTGGCGCTCAATATTTTGTCGGGAATCCCGGCTGAGGAATTGGCGCGGGCGTTACGCAATGGCGACCAGGTGCGCTTGGTGTCGATCCCCGGCGTGGGTAAAAAACTGGCCGAGCGCATGATTGTCGAATTGAAGGACAAGTTCGCGACGTACACGCCGGCGACCATCGACAGCACGGCCAAACCCGAGCCGTCGTCGCAAAAGATGCAGGACGCGGTTTCCGCCTTGATCAATCTAGGGTATAAAAAACTCGAGATCGAAAAAACCGTCCGCGATGTGCTCAAGAACGACGCGCTATCGCTGGAAGATGTCCTGCGCGAGACCTTGCAGCAAATGGGTCACTAGGCCCCGAAAGCTGTTTCATCACCGAGGGCATGGAGTTCTCAGAGTGGAAGATTCGGATGCGGAAGATTGGCCGCAAAGAACGCAAATAGCACAAAGAACGAAATTCGAATCCGAATGCAGGAGTGGGTTTTAAACCCGCCCTCCTAGCTTGCAGGAAGAGCGCTATTAACCATGTTGGACGGCCATCGCAATGACGAAGATTCCGGGTTCGAGCTGAGCCTGCGGCCGCGCGGCTTTGACGAGTACGTCGGTCAAGAGCGGGTCAAAGAAAATCTCAAAGTCGCCATCGCCGCGGCGCGGGCGCGCGGCGATGTCCTCGATCATATTCTTTTCCATGGCCCGCCGGGGCTGGGCAAAACCTCCATCGCCTATATCATCGCGCGCGAGATGGGCGTCAACATCAAAGCCACCTCGGGGCCGATCATTGAGCGGGCCGGCGATCTGGCGGCGCTTTTGACCAACCTCGACCACGGCGATGTCCTGTTCATCGACGAAATTCATCGCCTCAACCATGTGGTCGAAGAGGTGCTTTATCCGGCCATGGAAGACTACGAGATCGATATCATGGTCGGCCAGGGACCGGCGGCCAAATCGATCAAGTTGCCGCTAAAAAAATTCACCTTGATCGGCGCGACGACGCGCTCAGGCTTGCTTACCTCGCCATTGCGCGACCGCTTCGGCCAGAGTTTTCGTCTGGATTTTTACGATGCGGTATCGTTGGCGCGCATTCTCACACGTTCGGCGGCGATCCTTAGCGTCGAGCAGGATCAAGACGGCATAGCCGAGATCGCCGGCCGCTCGCGCGGTACGCCGCGCATCGCCAACCGCCTGCTGCGCCGGGTGCGCGACTATGCCCAAGTGAAATGCGACGGCAAGATTACCAAACCGGTGACGGTGGAGGCGCTCAGGATGATCGAGGTCGATCGCTTGGGCCTCGATAAAATGGACACCATGTTGCTGCTGACGATGATCGACAAGTTTGCCGGCGGACCGGTGGGCGTGGAGACTTTGGCCGCCGCCATCGGTGAAGAGAAGGACACCATCGAGGATGTCTACGAGCCGTTTTTGATTCAAGCCGGCTTCATTCAGCGCACACCGCGCGGCCGGGTGGCGACCGTGCTGGCCTATGAACATTTTGGCCGGCAGCCTGGCGGCGCCAAGCCGGCCGCCGGAAAAGGCCAGCCGGATCTGTTTGAATGAGGTTAATTAACCGATGCTGGGCTACGAGCCGAGGAATCTTGTATGGGTCGACTTGAAGTCGACTTTCTGTTTTTCGTCTTTCCCGCGCAAGCGGGATCCAGGTGACGGACAGTGTCGTCATACAGGTGGATGATGGTGCTGGATGCCCGCTTGAGGGGGCATGACGGAACTTCACTTCGCCTGAAGGCGAGAGTTTTCAACCATCGCCGAAAGGGATATTAACCGTTCGATTTGAGATGGCGGTATGGCTGGTTTGGGTAAAATGCTAATATATCTTGGCGTAGTCATGGTTATCGCCGGCGTGCTGGTATCGTTTTCCGACCGATTGCCATGGCTTGGCCACCTGCCAGGCGATATCCATATCCAGCGGGAACGCTTCAGTTTTCATTTTCCGCTGACCACCAGCATTGTCGTCAGTATCGTGATTTCGTTTGTCGCTTACTTGTTCAAACGCTAGAATTCTCGCAGTTGACTCGCCTTAAATTCGGCCGCGCCGATGGAATCACAAACCCTAACCTCTAGTCACCAAGCGAGCGTCAAAGCCGAAGAGGCTAAACGGCGCAAGCGCGAGGGCATCGTCATCGCGGTGGCGGCGCTGATGGTGGCGGCGTTGATCTTCTTCGAAGTGCAATCGCCGGACATCTCGCTGGAGAATTCCCTCGGCAGCAATATCGTTTTTTTCTTCATCATCAATATCAATATTATTCTGCTGGTGTTGCTGGTTTTTCTCGTGGTTCGCAATCTGGTCAAGTTGGTCTTCGAGCGGCGGCGCCGCCTGTTCGGCTCGCGCTTGCAGTCGCGCCTGGTGTTGGCTTTCGTCGCGCTGTCGATCGTGCCCAGTCTATTGCTGTTCGCCATCGCCGGCGGCTTGCTGACCCATTCCTTCGACCGTTGGTTCGACTCCAAGGTGGAAAGCGCCCTTCAGGGTTCTTTGGAAATCGGCCAGACCTACTACCAAAACTCGGCTAACAACGCGATGTTTTTCGCCCGCCGGTTGAGCGAGCGAATCACTCAAGATGGATTATTCGAGCCAGTCCGGCTGGCCGAGCTGCGCCGGCTCGTCGAGGACAAACAGCGCGACTATAACCTCGGCACGGTGGAGGTCTACTCGGCGGATAGCGAAGCGATTGTCGCGGTGAGCGACAAGTCGAAAAGCGCGGTGAAATTGAAACCCGACGGCGAATTCTTGGCGCGGGCGTTGCGCGGTGTTGGCGT
>JBGTCC010000550.1:0-4327 GCA_041749055.1 Thermodesulfobacteriota bacterium
AAAATCCTCAGGCAGAAAGGCTTCACGGTTCTCGGCGAAGCCGCCAACCTCGCCCAACGCACCGTCGGCCAGGCGATGGTCGTGCCGCAAGCCTTTCTCAGCCAGCGCCCGGACGTTGTCGAAGCGTATATAAAGGCGGAAATCGAAGCGCTGGCCTTTGCCGTAGCACCGAAGAACAAGGCCACGGTGATAAAACTATCATGAAAAGGCTCAAGGCGAATGCCAATGACGCAGAGGAAGGCTATCAAGACCTGCTAAAAGGCGTCGACCGCAAACCGATCCCGTCGCTCGACGGCCTGCCCAACGTGCAACGAATGCTGAAAACCCGCAATCCCAAGATCGGCAAGGTCAAGACCGAGGATGTGATCGATGCGCGCATCATGCGCAAGCTGGATGAATCCGGCTTCATCGACCGGGCCTACGCGGCGCAGGGGGTGAGTTTGAAATAAGCTGCAAATCGTTAGGGAGAAAAAAACCGCCGACCAGCAGCGTTTGGCGGGAAACTTAACATCGACACGCTGCGGTAGCTGGCGGATATTGCGACCAATTTGGATTTCGTTGACGGAGCCACCGCCGGAGATAAGCCGATCGGAAGTTCTTGGAGGATATGGCGGTTCTCTAAATACGTTCGGTGGGGTCAATAGGGTGGCGGTAAATCATAAGATCGGGCGCCTTCGCGCAATGAAAACTGTCTTTCTTATTGGAACGCGCCATGACTATCAGCACTCGGGGAACCCAGGCTCTGAACAGTTCCGGATCGTGGTCACAGCCATATGCAATGAACGGCAAGTCAGGCTCATCGCCGAGGAAATGAGTATTGAGGCACTCCACCGGTTCCATGCCACGACATCTGTTTGCAAGCAGGTGGCCGACTCGATGAGCATCCAATATCGGTATTGCGATCCGTCAAGCGGAGAGCAGAGGTCCCTTGGGATCGCCAACCCAGGAAAAACAGGGCTCGGCGCTTTTTCTCCAAGTTGCGAATACTACGAGCCGGATCCCGAAGTGAGGGAGGCAGATGCGATTCGCGAGCGCCGATGGCTTGAACACCTCATGGAAGTTGATTTGTGGTCTGTCCTGTTCGTGTGCGGTGCCCATCACACTTCGTCATTTCAAACTCTGCTTCAGACAAGACTCGTCACCGTGGATGTGCTATTCCCGAGATGCGGTTCGGCGCCGAACTAAGCGGTCGAGCGGTCCGGTGCTCGCGCTGCTCGCTTCTAGCTGTTGACCGTTACTTTAGGCCGGATAAGCACTATGACATTTACAATTGACGAGTACACTGTGACTCGCCCCACACTTTGGCACTTGACGCATCATAACAACTTGCCGCTCATCCGTCAGGCAAAGCGACTGTTTCCGGCTGCAGCACTGGCGCCCGCTTACATAGGCACTGTGCGTCGCGGGCGGCGTATACTCTGTGGAGTGCCAGTACTGCGGGATCAAGACCTGCTGCACGATAAGTGTGTCGAACTCTCGCACGGCTGGACTATGGATGACTTCCTCCGCTCATTGGCATCGCGGGTGTTCTTCTGGCCGGGTGGCCTGACCGTCCAGTTGAACCTGGACGCAATGCGGCGAGGCGCTACGCGGGAAGCGACGTGATAATTCGAGTACCGTTCGGCGAAATAGCCACAAAGCACGAGCCATACTTCGCGCGCTGCAATTCAGGCGCGACACGCATGCAGCACGGCAAGCCCGTAGTGCGGGGACCCTCGACCTTCTTGAAGGTAACGGAATGTTCCTATCCCGCTAGCGAAGTGGTTGAGGTCACATTCCTGGGAAACGTCGGGCTGCCGAGCTCTACTGAGGTCGCGCACTCTCTTGATGGCCCGTGGACTTTGCTCTTCGCCGAATGAAAACGGTGTCTAGATCGCTAGCGCAAGGCCTAGATAGAACAAAGCGCCAAGCCGATTATTGGTACTTCGAACTCTGTATTGAAAAAGAACTATTAATAAATAGGCAAAGGCAACTATTAGCTCATTAGGTAGTGATTGGACCATTAGCAGGTTGCAGTTTCTGATGAAATTAGAATGAGCGTTCTTCAGCGTGCCATTAGTCAAACGCGGACAAGAATGTCTGTACTTCTATTCCCCTTCGTCCTCTGCGCTGCGGCGATTTCGCCCTCGCTGAGGCGGTAGATTCGCACTGGGGTGTCGTGTCAGTATTTTGCTTCTGAATTCGTCCGTTAATTCTTGGCGCGCCTTCAATTGCGGCAGGTCGCCGCCGCCGCGGAAGCGTTCGGCGGGAAACTTCGCGTTGACACTCTGAGGTTGCTCGTGGATATTACAAGCGGTGATGGCACAAGGCATAACCCAATGAACTGAATTCGCATTCGCTGAAGTCAATGGCAAAGAAGAAGCGAAAATTGACGGCGCGCGAAAAGGCCGAAAAGGCACGGCGAAAGCGCGAGTTTATGACGATCTTTATTCACGGGAAGATGAAACGCGTCCGCCGGCCACAACAGATTGACGGGATGGACGCAGACGAATTCATTCGGCGCAATGCAGATCCATTATGGCTGCATCAGAATGAAATGTGGGAGGACATGGAGGAAGGCGGTGCGGCAGTCGCAGAAAAGTCGCAGCCCGTGAAAACCACAACGGACGAGGACTCATTTTGAGCACGCGTGCCTAACGATACTCGACCGGACGCCAGGGAAGTCATGGTGACCGGCGCCGTTCAACGCAAGCAATTTATAAGGAGTACACTAAGCGCCCATGTCGGTAGAATTATGTCCATACTGCATCGATTCCGGCGACGCGCTCTTCTGTGATGCCCATGCCGAGGCGCACGAACACGCCGCCGAGGAAGTCTGCCTGCCGGTGGTCAATTCACCGCGAATGGGCGTGTGCGCCTACACCGGCTGAGCGGCCACAGACGTATGCACGTGTGACGCAAACCAGTAAATGCTGCCGGTCGCGGATGATTTCCGTCGCGGTGGCGCCGCGCGTCATTGGAGCGTTCGCAGCAGAAGCGCATTCCGTTGATCTATTATGATATATCCGACAATGCATCCTGTTCCGCGCCGCGCGCCTTAGTCGGTGCCAAAACCTTTCGAAAAAGAAATGGGTGCGGTGATAAAACGGGAGGCCCACAGTAGAATGAGGATGGTGGCACTGGGGCTTTAACGGTGGCATAATTATCGACGTCCATCTGTTCTCAGCAGGTTTGGGAGTCAGTTGTTAGTCGGAGGTAAAAGATCATGTCAAAAATAGAGGAACTCAAAAACGAGATTGAACGACTTCCTGACGAAGAATTCACCGAACTCTGCCGGTGGTTATCTGAAAAAGATTGGGCGCGTTGGGACGACGAAATTGCAGCCGATTCCGAAACGGGCAAGCTTGATTTCTTAGTGCGTGAAGCACTCGACGCGAAAGCTAAGGGAAAACTCAAAGATCTGTGAAACATCGCACCACTGCTCGCTTTTGGGCGTGCCATGATCGGCTACCCTCGGCGGTGCGCACCGTCGCGCGGCGAAATTTCAATCTTCTAAAAGATAACTCTCGACATCCCTCGCTGCATTTTAAGAAAGTCGGCAAACTCTGGTCCGTTCGTGCCGGACCGCATCACCGGGCGCTTGCCTTGGAGGATGGGGATGACTTCATTTGGGTTTGGATTGGGCCGCATGATGAATACGAACGGCTCATCAAACAACAAGGTTAACGAGACGGCTTCTCGTCAATTTGCGTTTAACTTAATTTGCCAAAATAATCGATGCAGTGAAAACTCGCTGCGCCGCTTTCGGCTTCGTTTGAATCGGTAAGTCTAATCGCCCTTCGGCGTCCGTGCCGCTCGGTCTTCGTTCCCAACCTTCGATTATCGTTTTTGCGTCCGCTAAGTCTAGCAACCGGAATATACCGCGCCGGTGCTTGCATCGAAGCTTCCGGTTCTTTGCCCTCTTCCCGTATCGCCGTGACGATCGGATTGGCGAGGGATATCGTACCGATAAGAAAACAAGATGTACCGAGGATGCCCAGCGGTCGACGATGAAACCGCAAAACAGTGGTGGAACCCGCTTACCGAGTGTTGGAAACTGCTGTCTGAATGAGTATTCTGCCCGGCGGAGGTGACTTGCTAAATGCTTCCTCAAGAACACAACCAACTTTTGACCAGGACCGCGGCGGGGACTCCGATGGGGGAGCTGATGCGGCGCTATTGGATTCCTGCGCTATTATCCGAGGAAATCCCGGAGCCTGATTGTCCGCCGCTGCGGGTGCGTATTCTCAGCGAGCAGCTGGTGGCGTTTCGCGATAGCGGGGGACGCGTTGGGCTGTTGGCAGAGCACTGTTTGCATCGCGGCACGTCGCTGTTTTTCGGGCGCAAC
>JBGTCC010000551.1:0-9601 GCA_041749055.1 Thermodesulfobacteriota bacterium
GCCGGACTACCTCGAGTACGAGATCGTCAAGGGCGACGACTCGTTCGAAGTGCAAATTGACTTCGACAAGAACAGCAACAAGGCGACCAAAGTCGACGTCACGTTAAATGCCTGGAAGACCGACGCGACCAAAAAAGCGCTGGCCAATCAAAAAAGGATGGACTATCCGAACCGGACCACCGACAATCCGGCGCGTTACAGCGACCGCCAGCGGATGACGACCGCGAAAGATTCCGAGGCCAAGTTGGAACAAGCGCTCAAGACCGGCGAGGCTAAAGAGTTCTATCGTCGCGAACTGGAAAAGCTGGGTTGGAAGGTGACTTCGGTCAACTACGACAAGCCGGACTACCTCGAGTACGAGATCGTCAAGGGCGACGACTCGTTCGAAGTGCAAATTGACTTCGACAAGAACAGCAACAAGGCGACCAAAGTCGACGTGACGTTAAATGCCTGGAAGACCGACGCGACCAAAAAAGCGCTTAAACAGCACCAAACCCAAGCGCGGCGCTAACTTTGCGGAATATCATTGCGCTCGCGCAGCGCAAGAATGGCTGATCGCTGGTGACCGCATGAGGGTGCGCAGAGTCCGGGGCATGAGGTGCGACATTTAAGCGATTGATGAGAAAAGAGGGAAGACAATGCAAAAAAGTGTCAACGATTTAAACGGCAAGGCCATCGTCGCAACCGATGGCGAGATTGGCACGGTGGATGATTTTTATTTCGACGACAAATCCTGGACCATCCGTTATCTAGTAGCCAGCACTGGCAGTTGGTTTCAAGGTAAAGACGTCCTGCTTTCGCCTTTTGCTGTCGGTAAGGCGAATTTGTCAGGGGAGACCCTCAATGTCACCCTGACCAAGAAGCAAGTCGAGGACAGCCCCAGCATCGATACCGACAAGCCGGTGTCGCGCCAGCACGAGGCAAATTACCACGATTACTACGGTTACCCCTATTATTGGAGCGGCCCTTATTTGTGGGGAGCGATGTACTATCCGCAGCTTGCCGGTGCAGATCAAATAATCGTTGAAGAGCGGCGCGCAGAACAAGAAGAAACCGGCGACTTGCATTTGCGCAGCGCTGCCGCAGTGACCGGCCATTACATAGAGGCTACGGACGGCGACATCGGTCACGTCGCTGACTTTATCATCGACGATAAGAGCTGGGAGATCCGGTATTTGGTAGTCGATACGACCAACTGGTTGCCGGGAAAAAAGGTCTTGGTTGCGCCACGGTGGATCGACCGGGTGAGCTGGGAGGACTCGAAAGTCTACGTAAACTTATCTCGGGAAGCGATCGAAAATGCACCCGAATATCGTCCGGACGATTTCAACCGCGAATACGAGGAAAAATTACACGATCACTACAATCGGCCGAAGTATTGGGATTCTCCGGTCGCGCGCCAGGAGAGCGCGTCAGACATATCTGAAACGCTCTAATAACGAACCGGGCGTCGACAGACGGCGCGCCGTGAGTCGAAGCGAAATTTCATATTTGTGCTTTAACAGTCCAGTCGAGGAGGAGTGAGATTATGACAACGACAAATACCGACGTGATTGCCGGGGCAGACCTTACCGATCACGGAGAAAAAAAGCTTCACACCGGCGACATCGCCGCCGCGGCGAAGCCGGATCCTGAACAATCCACCGCGGCGAAACACGGCGACGGTGACGAGACAATTAAATTGGCACCGCTGTTCACCGAGGGCGTAGACCGGGATTTTCGCAATCGCTGGCGCGATATTCAGACGGGTTTCGTCGACGAGCCGCGCTCAGCCGTAGAGCAGGCCGATCAACTGGTGGCGCAGTTAATGCAGGGGTTGGCGCAAAGCTTTTCGACGGAGCGAGGCAACCTCGAGAAACAGTGGGAAGCATCCGAGAAAGTTTCCACTGAGGAGTTGCGGGTAGCGTTCACCCGATATCGCTCTTTTTTTGACCGTCTCCTCGCTATCTAACCGGAGCGCCTAAGGCAATTCCTCGCGAGTCGGCATAAGTTTCGCTGCAATTGGATCAAGATGAGATCTTGGCGGAGATTGACCGAGTAGACGCTTCGCCTCGTAAGATTCATTCGCGACCGAAACCTGTGGTACCCGGGTGTCGCATGGGCGCCTACGAGCTGACTCGGGCGATCAGGGACGACGATGACGATCCGCGCCGCTCTCGCCGGACGGGAAAGCCGCTTCGAAAAAATGTTTAGGCGGTTCAGTATTGGACAGCAGTCCCTGGCGATACGGTGTAACTACTCCAGACAGCCAACACGCCAACTCTGGGAACAAATTCGCCTGAGTATGTTTTAAGGATTAACCAATTATCGATTGAGAAATGGAGATGTAGATGGAAACGTTAGACACACAGACATGGATTATAGTTGCGGCCGTTGTGGTCCTAGGATTGGTTGCACTTGGGGCGTGGCTTTTCTACCAAAAAAAGCAATCCCATAAGCTTCAAGAACGCTTCGGCCCGGAATACGGCCGAACCGTGAATGAATTAGGCAGTCGAACCAAGGGCGAATCGGAGCTCAAGGCGCGCGAAAAGCGGGTCGATGGGCTCGAGATCCTTACTCTGGCGCCGTCGGAAGCCGCCAGATTCACTGAGGCCTGGCAAGCACTGCAGGGCCGATTCGTCGATAACCCCAAGGGCGTGGTGGTCCAAGCCGAACAGTTGGTTCGGGAGTTGATGGAGAAGCGCGGTTACCCCATGGGTGATTTTGAGCGCCGTGCCGGCGACATTTCAGTCGACCATCCTGACGTTGTGGCAAATTACCGCTCGGCGCAGGCCATTGCGGTGCGCGAGCGGCAGGGCTCGGCGGACACCGAGGAGCTGCGCAAAGCGGTGGTGCATTACCGCGCCCTGTTCGATGAACTGCTCGAAGTAAGGGAAGCGAAGCAGGAGATTATCGCCGAGAAGCGCGTCGCGGCGCAATGATAAATTGGCGCGCGTGAGGAGGACAGCCAAATGGAACGACATCACGAGAAAATTGAAATCGTCGGCACCTCCGACAAGAGTTTTGACGAAGACAGCCAATATCCCGGGGCGAAGGCTAGCGAGTCACTAAACACGATGGTCTGGTTCAAAATGGCCGAGCAATCGATGATATTGTCCCGATTGCTGGCAAATCACAGAGGCAGATTAAATGGAACGAGCCTATAAGAAAATTAAATTCGCCGGCATCTCCGACACCAGTTTTGGCGAGGCTGCGCAAAACGCCCTGGCCAATGCCTGTCAGTCACTGCGCCGTGTCGACTGAATGGAATTCTAATGTCGAAGAGAACCGAGACGTTTGTCAAACGCTGCCGGTCGGCGATCGTCAAGATTGCCGATCCGGCGGAGCTGCAATGCTATCTACGCGCAGCGGTGGCCGAGGAGTTTCCGGTGGTCGATCCTACCGCGGGCGAGCCAATGCCGATGTCGCCACCGGCTCTCCGTGCGAAGAAACCCTTCATGGAGGAAATCATGCCTCAGATTAACTCGACTCCTGCGATCGCAAACGCTCAGCGCAGTCGACTTTTCGCGGTTGGCATCTTAGCGTTGTGGGCGTGTATTTTTCTGGCCGCGCCATCGTCGGCGGGCGGGCCTACTGAACAAGTGAGGGGCACCGTCGACAAGGTGCTGACCATTGTCAGGAGTTCGCAGCCAATATCGAAAGCCCAAACGGAATCGCAGCGGGCTCAATTGGTCGAGGTGATTTATCCCAGGTTCGACTTTACCGAGATGGCCAAACGCTCGCTGGGACGTCACTGGGCAGGACGCACGCCGGAGGAGCAGCGCGAATTCGTCAAAATATTCGCCGCGCTGATGGGCAAATCTTACGCCGATAATATCGAATCCTCGGCCAGTCAAAGCGTCCGCTACACGCGCGAGAGCGAAGATCGGAACTATGCCCAAGTGGACACCGAGATCGTCACCGACAAACGCCCGCCCATAAGCATCAATTACAAACTCCACAGCGTCGATAAAGAGTGGAAAATCTATGACCTGGTGATCGAAGATATCAGCGTGGTCAACAACTACCGGTCGCAGTTCGACCGGGTCATCGAACGGTCCTCATTCGCGGAGCTCGTGCGTTCGATGAAGGAAAAACAGTCGTAGCCTTGCGAAAAGAGCAGGGTGCAGACTCGCGCGGGGCAGGCCGCCGATGCGGCTACTAGCGGAGTGTTTCGCGCTGTCGGTCGTTTATCCGGAGTGACTGACCAGGAAGGAACTAGCGCGACCAAGCCGCCCCCGAAGAAGAAAACGGAATTTCACCGCAGAGACGCGGAGTTCGCAGAGTTCGGAATATAACTTAATCAATAGCATCACTCTTCGACTGCCGCACCTCTACGTGAATTGTCTTCTGGATAGCGACAATCAGGGCAGCCACCGGGAAATTTGCCCGCCCCCAGGCGTCGAATATTTTCTACGCAACTTTTGTCGCCGCGCGATTGCCGCTTCCCCGAGGGCGTATGCAATACGCCCCTACGTTCGGATTTCCGCTGCATGAGGACAGCCACCGGAAAGCTCTTGTTTCAGTGAAAAAAAATCAAGCAGTCTAATCCGACTGTTTGGTCGAAGTTTTCGACGCTTGCGCCGAGCCTGTTCACCGTTTGAGCACGATTCCTCTCGGAATGTTTAAGGAAAGTCGCCTTTATCTGGCGCCGAGTTGCGGCACAACAGTTGCGCCAGAGGTAGTTTAGTTAAAATTTCAGTGGAGGGAAATAGTTATGAAAAGATCGCGATCAGTTCTATCGCCAATGATTACGGCAGCGGGTGTCTTGGCGCTGTCGGGTGTCGGCTTGGCTCAGGCACCGAGTGGGTCACACCGTGAGGCGAGCGCAAGGGCGCATGAATTTATGTCCAGTGCGCCTTGTCCGCTTGCCAAGGTTACCAAGGAGAAAATTACCGAGGACCAAGCGCGAGATTTGGCCCAAGGGTTTGCCGACAAAAACTGGAAGGGCTTTAAAGTGGTGCGGCCGCCCAGCTACGGCGGCGGCTATACTACCATGTGCTATCAGACAGCCAGCGCCGCTGTCGCATCTCCTCTAGCAGCCAACGCTGCGCCGGCACGCCCTCTAGTCTTATACTCCGTCGAGTATTCCATGGACCTGAAAAATCCAGCGGGTGAAACGCGCAATGTTTGCGTCGATCAGTACGGATTCATCACGGAGTTCTGCGGCGATTTCGCCATGGCGGGCGCAACCGGCCCAGCCGGTCCGATGGGACCAGCAGGCGCCATGGGTGCGCAAGGACCGGCCGGAACAGCGGGCGCGCAAGGTCAATCGGGATCCATAGGTCCCCAAGCCCAGAGTGCGGCAAAGCCGTGGTCCACGTTCAGAGATTTCCTGTTCGATTTCGACAAGTCGGAGATTCGCGCTAACGAGACCAAGCATGTATCCGACATCGCGGCCTACCTGAAGCAGAATCCAACCGTCAATGTCGGCATCGACGGTCACACCGATCCGCGCGGCACCGATGCTTTCAACCAAGGGCTGAGCGAGCGTCGTGTCAACGCCATTAGCGAGGCGCTGGTCAATGCCGGAGTGTCCGCAAGCAGGATCAAGACAGGCGCCTTCGGTGAGTCGCAGCCCAAGTGCAGTGCGCCCACCGAGCCTTGCTGGCAGAGCGACCGCCGCGTCGAGGTGCTGATCGGCAACGCGCAAACAGCGAGCAGGTAACCGGCAAATTCACTCACTCTGTTACAGCAAGTCTTAAGACCAGAGAGGTAAACCAACGACCCCTGGGACCAACCGGTTCTGGGGGTCGTTGCGTGTGAGCGCGCAATCGTGACTATAATGATTCTGTCATGATTTTTCCCATGCAAAGGATTGTTTTACCCCGCCACTTTGTCGCCTCGGGTTTTCTGGTTCTCTTCTTGGCCTCCCTCTATACTTTCTTTGAAGCTAACAGACTCAAGGAAGAATTCTTGCAGCAGGCTGAGGACAAAGCCGCCGCATTGGCTGAGGCAATGGCGGCTAGTGTTAGTACCGCAGTCGTCCTGAACGCTAGTTTGGAGAGTCAGATTGAGCGGCGTCTTTTGGATAACGCCCGGTCGATCGACCAACTGCTCCTCACTCGTCGGGTAAATCAGGCGCGGCTAAAAGAGTTCAGCGCGATAAACCGCCTGGAAAAAATCGATTTCCTCGATCCGAAGGGTCAACCCCTGGAGCTTGCCGCACTGCCGGCAACGATAGCAAGGGAAAATGCAGGAGCAGAACTCCTTCAGGGCGACGAGCAGACGATGAGCTATATGTGGGGCAAGCGTTGGTCGCTGCCCGGGGCAAGACCTGGGAACCGGGATGCTAAACTACCACCGCGAATCACCGGGGGTGAATTCTGGAAAAGCAGCGCTATTGGCGCCGCCGTCGGCGCCCGCAGTTTTCCAGGGATTATCGCGGTCCACGCCAACGCTGACTATGTATTGAATTTCGAGAAAGAGATCGGATTTCAACATCGGATTATAGAGCTGGGCCGCGCGGCGGGGGCTGAGTTCGTCGCCCTTCTCGATACCAACCTCAATGTCGTCGCCCATACCGACCCGAGCCGTATCGGGCAGCAGGTAAAAGAACCCCAGGGTTCGGGAGTCGATGATAATCGTCAGCCATTGAGCAAAATCGTCCTGGGCAGCGGAGGGAAACGGTATTTAGAGGTAGTCAAACCTATTGTGCTGTATCAATCCAATCTGGGTTTCCTTAAGATCGGTCTTTCGCTGGAAGCGATGGACATCGCTTGGTACAACAGCTTGCGTGCCATCGTTATTTTAAGCCTGACTGTTTTCGCCGCGGGCATTCTCGGCATGGCGGCGATTTTCCATAACCAGAATTCGTATCTCCAGCAGGTCAAAGCTTTGGAAATCGAAGTGTTGCAGAGAGAACGCCTTTCAGCAATGGGAAACCTGAGTGCGGCCGTCGCCCATGAGGTACGCAATCCGCTCAATGCTATTTCGATGGGACTGCAGCGTCTCAAGATGGAATTTCAGCCCACTGTGGATCGCGATCAATACTCTCGCCTGACCGAACTGATGTTGGCGGAAGCGCACCGGCTCAATTCCATCGTCGAACAATTCCTCTCGTTGGCGCGTCCGGTCAAGATCAAAGCCGAGGCGTTGCCGGTGCCAGAAATCCTAAACGAGCTAGCCGCTTTACAAGAAAGCCGCGCGAGAGAATCGAATGTGCAAATCCAAGTCATCGCCGCGCGTAATTTGCCGCCGCTCTCGGCCGATCCCAGTCATCTTACCCAAGTCTTGTTGAACCTCATGCTCAACGGTTTGCAAGCGATGCCCGAAGGTGGAACCTTGACGCTGGAGGCGAAAACGTCGAACGGCAATTTTCTCATCGCCGTGACCGATACCGGAAGCGGGATTGCGGCAGATAACCTGCCGCGTATTTTTGAGCCTTATTTCACGACTAGCGCGAAGGGCACCGGACTGGGTCTGGCGATCTCCCGCGGGATTATCGAAGATCACGGCGGGAGGATCACTGTTACCAGTAAAGTGGGCCAAGGGGCGCGCTTCGAGATTTCCTTGCCGCTCAACGGTGCGGAGGTTTAAATGTCTAATCGATTTCATATTCTGGTCGTTGACGACGAAACGGCGCAGCGCGAAGTGGTTTCGGGCTTTCTCAAAAAGCAGGGTTTTGATGTGACGTCAGCCGAAAGCGGCGAAAAGGCATTAGAGCTTTTTCGTCAAGAGTCCTTCGATCTGGTGCTCACGGACCAAAAGATGCCCAACATGTCGGGTTTGGATCTGCTCCAGAGCGTCCATTCCATCAACCCTGAGACGGCGGTCATTTTAATGACTGCTTACGGCAGCATCGAAGCCGCTGTTTCCTCGATCAAAGGCGGCGCGATCGACTACCTGACCAAGCCGTTGAATTTGAATGAACTCCTTTTCCGGATTCGCCAGGCCGGCGAGCATCGTCGGCTCTTCATCGAGAACCGCGAGCTGCGCGAAACGTTGCAGGAGCGCTATCGCATAGAAGGAATTATCGGCGAGAGCGGGCAGATGCTCGAAGTTCTTTCAATGGTGCGCCGGGCGGCGCCAAGTGAAGCAACCGTTTTGATCCGGGGTGAGAGCGGCACGGGAAAAGAACTTATTGCCCAGGCCATTCATTTTGCCAGCCCAAGAGCGCGCGGTCCTCTCGTCAAGGTCAACTGCGCGGCGCTTCCCGAGGCGCTTCTCGAATCGGAATTGTTCGGCCACGAAAAAGGTGCCTTTACCGGCGCTATATCGTCACGCCAAGGGCGCTTTGAGCTGGCCAATGGCGGCACACTGTTTCTCGATGAAATCGGCGACCTGCCATTGCACTTGCAGGCGAAGCTCCTGCGCGTGTTGCAGGAGCGGGAATACGAGAAGGTCGGCTCCAGCCGTTCGGTCAAGGTCAACGTCAGGATCCTGGCTGCCAGCCACCGGCCCCTGGAGGCACTCATTGAAGCCGGACAGTTGCGCGAAGATCTTTATTACCGTCTTAATGTCGTTACGATTCTCATTCCACCATTGCGCGAGAGGCGGTCGGATCTTGCGCCGCTGATCGATCACTTCGTGCGGCGTTTCGCCGCCAAGAACGGCAAGGCGATCAGCGGCCTTAGCGCTGAAGGCCGGGATATTCTTTTGCGCTACGACTATCCGGGAAATGTCCGTGAGCTGGAAAATATTATCGAACGCGCGGTGGTCCTCACCCGGGATGATGTGATCGGCAGCGGTGATCTACCGGTCACTGTCCAGGAAAAGGAAGCCGAGGATGATCACGAAGCCAACCTTGCGGTCGCAGTCGAACGGCTGGAGCGGCGCATGATACGGGAAGCGCTGGCCCGCTGCGAAGGGGTCCAGACGCGCGCCGCGGAACTACTGGGAATGAGTGAACGGGCGCTACGATACAAACTGGTAAAATACGGCTTTCGGGAGGAAACCTCAGACACTGATTCGGATCCGCAAGTTCCACCCTCAGAATAAAGTAGTGAATCAGAGGATTGAACTACTCCGCAGCAAGCCGCGGGGTATCAAGGCAGACACACTTCGGGTGAAATTGTCGGGTGGGTGGAGGCGTGAAGCGCCGATACCCACCGTTCGGAATGATGGGTATCTACGTCGGAATCACAGCGCAGCAAGCTGCGGCGAATTAACCCGCAGCGATTAAATTGATTTGTCCTGAGGATGCGGGAGTGGCATGCTGTTTTCGAAAAAGAAAAATTGCCAGTCTCTTTAGGACATTTCAGCGTAATGGGTTCAGCTGCCATTTCCCACCGTCGGCTGCAATTCCGCCAGCAGTTTCATCAGGGCGGTGTGTTCCACCGGCTTGACGATGTGTCCATTGAACCCGGCCTCTTTGGACTTTTGCCGGTCTTCGTCCTGACCCCATCCGGTCAACGCGACCATCACAATGTTCTTGCCCCAGGGCTCTTCTCGTACCTTGCGGGCCACTTCATAGCCGTTCAGTTTCGGCAGGCCGATGTCGAGCAGGATTACGTCGGGCCGCAATGTCGCCGCCGCTGCTACCGCCTCGAGGCCGTCGTAGGCCGTGTGTGTCTCGTTGCCGGTCAGGTACAACAGTCGCGCCAGCGAGTCTGCCGAGACCTGGTTGTCATCGACAACGAGGATCCGGCGAGGTTTGGTGGGTGGCGAGTGGTCAGTGGCG
>JBGTCC010000552.1:0-8979 GCA_041749055.1 Thermodesulfobacteriota bacterium
TCCGGCGACTCTCACTTAGAAATAGACTCGCAACATTGGCTCGGCCGCGTGCCGGCCAAGTATCGTGATCAAGCACCGCGCTTGGTGCGCCAAGCCGATGGCAGCGATATGTGGATGATCGGCGACAAGATCAAGCGCGCCGCCGCGGCGGCCGATCTTTACGGCGGCAAAGGTCGCGACGCCTATGTGCCGTTTGACGGCCGCTACGAAGGTACGCCCGGCACCGGTAGCCCCGAGCAGCGTATCAAAGAGCAGGAGCGCGACGGCATCGATGCCGAAGTGCTGTTCCCGTCGCAACAGGGCGGTCCTAAGTTTTGGCGCCGGGTCGAAGACAACGACGCTTACAAAGCGCTGGTGCGTGCCTACAACAGCTGGCTCGCCGATGAATACTGCGCGGTGAATTGTGCACGTCTGATCGGCGTCGGTATCCTGCCGTTGGGCTGCCAACTGAAGGACGTCATCGACGAATTGGAATATTGCAGCAAAGCAGACTTCAAGACCGTCTTGCTCCAAGGTTTTCCCAGCGGCAACGCCTACCCGTCGGAAGCTGACGACCGTTTCTGGGCGCGCACATTGGAACTGAATATGCCGGTGAGCGTCCATGTCGATCTCGACCGCACCGGAGAACGCAAAGAGCCGCTCTTCAAGTACCCCAAAGAATCCGCGGAGATCATGAGTAAACTGACCCACGATCTGGTCGACCAGGTCGGCCGCTTCGGCCCGCAGCGCGGCAACGGTTCCATCGCTGCCACGCAGTGGGTTTTGTCCGGCGTGTTCGACCGCTTCCCCGAATTAAAAATATTCTTCGCGGAAAATCAGATCGGCTGGATTCCATTCTTCCTGCAAGGCGCCGACGTGCGCTACGACCGCCATCACCGCTGGGCCGAACGGCTGCTGGGCTTCAAACCGCTCAAGCAGCCGCCCAGCGAGTATATCCGCGAATATTGCTACTGGGGTTTTCAGTTCGATCGTGTCGGCGTCGAACTGCGCGACAAGATCAACGTCGACCGACTAATGTGGGGTTCCGACTTCCCCCATCAAGAATCCGACTGGCCCGACTCGCTCAAGATCATCGACAAAAACTTCGCCGGCGTGCCGGAAGAGGACAAACATAAAATGACCTGCGGCAACGCCATGAAGTTTTTCCGGCTGATGGCGACCTAATCGGCCTGCTCATGATTTGCCGTCTGCTAATTTTCCTATTGGCCCTATCCGTCGAACCCGTCCGATCAGCCCACGCCCAAGACAACTGGCTAATCGAATGGGAGCGCACTCTCAAGGCCGCCGAGCAAGAAGGACAAGTGGTCTACTCCGGCTGCGGCAGCCACGATTACCTCAAAGAGTTTCAAAAACAGTTTCCCAAGATCAAGCTCGTCAGCGTCTCGCTTTCTTGCACTCAGCTGGTGTCGCGGATTATGGCCGAGCGGCGCGCCGGCAGATATCTCGGCGACGTCGTTCGATTTGGCCTCACCTCGGCCCATTCGTTTTACCGCGCCAAGGTGCTCCAGCCCATCGACGCGGCGTTTATCCTGCCGGAAGTAAAAGACCCGTCAAAATGGTGGCAGAACAAACACCATTACTCCGACCCGGAAGGCAAGTATCTAATCATTCCCGCCGCGAGCATTTACGAGCGCTTCGCTAGCTACCATGCCGCGCTGGCCAGTCCGGGCGAGTTCAAATCATTCACGGACGTCTTAAACCCCAAGTGGAAAGGCAAGATCGTCGCCACCGACCCCAAGACCGGCGAAGGTCGCAACGGCGCGCGCTTCCTCTATCATCATCCAGAGCTCGGTCCGCAGTACCTGCGTCGCCTGCTGAGCGAAATGGACATCACCTACTCGCGCGACTACCGCCAGGCCACCGACTGGCTGGCGCAAAGACGTTTCGCGCTCTATCTCTTCAGCCAGTTCGACGACACCCTCAACGCCAAAAGCCAGGGACTATCGGTACAGGTGCTCGACACCGCCAATTGGAAGGAGGCGCCCGGACTGGACGCCATCGGCGGCGCCTATTTACTCATGGACAAGCCGGCCCATCCCAACGCCGCGAAAATCCTGGTCAACTGGCTGCTCTCCCGCGACGGCCAGATCGCCCTGCAACGCGATAGCGAAAACGCCGGCAGCACCGACTCACTGCGCATAGACATTCCGAAGGCCGACGTGAACCCAATCATGCGCCGCAAAGACGGGGTCAAATATCTGGAGATGTGGAACCCCAGCTGGATGAACATGAAGCCGGTGGAAGAACTGATCAATCAGGCGGTGGGCGAGGGTAAGAAGCCCTGATCAGCGCGACAAACTTCGACTTGGGTCTTGCCCCAACACTCCATTACTCCAACACTCCGTCCCTCCCTTGGCACCTCGCTTCGTTTTCGCTACGATCCATTACGAACACGAACTGGAGACCCCATGGCCGAACCCACAATCGTATGCCCGCAGTGCAAGACTGAAATCAAACTGACGGAGTCCCTCGCCGCTCCGCTGCTCGCCGATGTGAAGCGGCAATTCGAACAACGGCTGGCGCAAAAAGATGCCGACATGGCCAAGCGCGAGCAATCGTTGAACGAGCGCGCCGAATCTATCGAGAAAGCCAAAGCCAACCTCGACCAGCAGATCGCTGCAAAGCTCCAGCAAGAGCGCATCCGCATCGCCGCCGAAGAGCAGCAAAAAGCGAAGCAGCTGCTGGGTAACGATCTCAACCAGAAAATGAAAGAGATCGGCACGTTGCAAGAAGTATTGAAACAACGGGATGATAAGCTCGCCGAGGCGCAGCAGGCCCAGGCTGAACTCATCGGCAAGCAGCGCGAACTGGACGACGCCAAGCGCGAGCTGGAATTAACTATCGCCAAGCGCGTCCAAGCTGATCTCAGCGGCGAACGCGAAAAAGCCAAGAAGGAAGCCGAAGATGAGCTGAAATTCAAAGTGATGGAGAAAGACCAGACCATCACCGCTATGCAGAGACAGATCGAAGAGCTGAAGCGGCGCGCCGAACAGGGCTCCCAGCAACTTCAAGGAGAAGTTCAGGAACTAGAACTCGAGGCGCTGCTGGCTGCGAAGTTTCCCCGCGACACGATTCAGCCGGTGCCCAAAGGCGAGTTCGGCGGCGATGTCTTGCAGCGCGTGGTCGGGCCGCTCAACCAGATCTGCGGCACGATCCTTTGGGAGACTAAGCGGACGAAAAATTGGAGCGACGGTTGGCTGCCCAAACTGCGCGAAGATCAGCGCGCGGCCAAAGCCGAGATCGCCATCATCATCAGCCAGGCGCTACCGAAGGAAGTCGACACCTTCGGTTTCGTCGACGGCGTCTGGGTCGCCGACCCCAAAGTGACTTTGCCCGTGGCGCTCTCCCTGCGCCAAAGCCTTATCGAAATCGCCGCCGCCCGCCAGGCGAGCGAAGGCCAGCAGACCAAGATGGAAATGGTCTATGGCTATCTCACCGGCCCGCGCTTCCGTCAGCGAGTTCAAGCGATAGTTGAAGCATTCTCAAGTATGAAAGAAGATTTGGACCGCGAGAAGAAAGTCATCAACCGCCAATGGGCCAAACGCGAAGAACAAATCGACCGGGTCATGCAAGCGACCGTCGGCATGTACGGCGACCTCCAGGGCATCGCCGGCAGGACGCTGCAAGAGATCGAAGGGCTGGAGTTTCAGGGGATGTTGGATTTCAAAACCGAGGATTAGACTGGTTTGGTCATCCGCGACAGAGTCATAGTGCGACAGAGTTGGAGATCTGGAGTCTTGGGGTGAAGGAACACGAAGCTGTTCTACGAATTGGAATGAGCCTAGCGCTAACTGATTGCGCATTATCGAGGGATACGAGGCCTTTAATTCCGATCGTTTTGAACGGAGCATGGCGATTGAACGATTTGAACTGCTTGAACAACATTATTCTAGGAGTTTTTCATGTCTGACCATTACAACGTGATCGTTGTCGGCGGCGGTTCGGCCGGCTGCGTATTAGCTGCGCGGCTTTCCGAGGACTCGAAGCGAAAAGTGCTGCTGCTCGAAGCCGGGCCGGACCCGCGGCCGATTCCGGATACGGTCGCCGACGCGGAGAAAACCACTCAAGTCTTGCTCGAAAGCCCGTATATTCAAATGTACCCGACCAAGCGCAACTACGACGGCAGTGAGTTCTATTCGCTGGCGGGGCGGATCACCGGCGGTGGCTCGTCGGTAAACATGATGGCGATTCCACGGCCGATCAAGGCCGATCTCGATACCTGGGCGGGCCAAGGGAATCCCGATTGGTCCTGGGAAAAAGTCTTGCCCGTGTTAAAACGGATGGAGGCCGATCAGGATTTTCCCGACGACCCGATCCACGGCAACTCGGGACCGATCTATGTCAAGCGCAAACATCTGTTCGATGTCGAGCTGGGCGAACAGGAAAACGCGCTACTCGAAACCTTGGACAAACTGGGCATGCCGCGCTTCGTCGACCAAAACATTGCCAATCCCCACGGCGTGGCGCCCGTGGCGCGCAACAGTAAGGAAGGCAAACGGCAGTCCGCGACGGTGATGTACCTCGATCCCGCGCGCCGACGAAGCAATCTGACGATCCTCGACGAGGCGCCGGCCACGTCTCTCCTCCTGAACGGCAAGCGCGTCACCGGAGTGCGGTACCGCAAAGCTGGCGGGGACCACACGGTTACCGCGGATAAAATCGTGCTGAGCGCCGGCGTCTATCACTCGCCGCAGATCATGATGCTGTCGGGCATTGGTCCAGCCGCGCAGCTAAAACAATACGGAATTCCAATGGTCCAGGACATGGCTGGTATCGGCGAGAACTACCAAGACCACCCGATGCTGACGATGACGTTCAAATCAAACCCGGCGAATAAAAAGCCGCTCATGCGCGGTCGTTCGACAGTGAAGCTCTATTTCAAAACCGATCCCGCCCGCGAGTATCTCAATTTCCACATCATTCCCCGCGAGGCGATCAATCTGTCGGGTATCGGCGACATGTTGGGCTTCTCGTGTAATCTTTTGGAGCAAACCAATCGCGGCCGGCTCAAGCTCCAGAGCGCCGATCCGAACGATCTGCCGAATATCGATCCGCAGGTCTTGGAACACCCTAAAGACATCGCAGCGATGTTGGCGGCGATGAAGTTCGTTCAGCGCCTCGCCAGCAGCGCGCCGCTAAGTGAGTTTTTCGGCGAGCTTTTCTCGCCAAACCCTAAAGAAGACTGGGAAAAGTTCGCGCGCTCGTCGTACACGAGCTACTACCACGGCGTCGGCACCTGCAAGATGGGCTCTGCCTCGGACCCCATGGCCGTGGTCGATCAACAGTTGCGCGTGCATGGCTTCGAAAACCTCTGGGTCGGCGATGCCTCGATCATGCCCACCGTGGTCCACGCCAACACCAATCTCACGGTCATGATGATCGCCGAACGGGCGGCAGAGTTTATCAAGGCATATTCGTGAAAAAGAGATCACCGCGGAGAACGCGTCCTTGCAAGGCTCAGGACACGGGACGATAAAAACTCCGCGCATGGTGAGCTCCCGACAAGCTCGGAACTAAACGCGATGTCGAACCATCGCGGCGGGCAAACTCCGGGTCTCTGCAGTGAATTCTTTTCTCGCTTCCCGCTCTTGTAAGTTCCCCGTTAACCTCGCTATGATCGCCGCCGGTCGAGTCACGCACGGGAGGTTGTCATGAAGCGAATTCTGTTCGTTCTAACTCTCGTCTTCGTTGTGCCGGTTAACGCGCCGGCACAGGCGCCCTTCTACCAAGACAAAACCATCCGCATCGTCGCCGGCTACGGCGCCGGCAGCGTCGATGACGCATGGACGCGATTGATCGCGCGCTATCTTGCCAAACATATTCCCGGCAATCCCAACATGATCGTGCAGAACATGCCGGGCGCCGGCGCGATGATCGCAGCCAATTACGTTTACAAAATCGCCAAGCCCGACGGTCTCACGCTCGGCGGTATTCGCGGCGGGCTCTATTTCGATCAACTAGTCGGGCGACAACAGGTGCAGTTCGATTGGCCGAAGTTTACTTGGCTCGGTAGTCCGACCCAGGTCGAACAGCTCATTTATATTCGAGCCAACACGCCGTACAAAACCATCGCCGACGTGCGCAAAGCGGCCGTGCCGCCGAAATGCGGCGCCACTGGCACCTCTTCGACAGGTTACTACACCGGCAACCTGTTAGAGGAAACCCTCGGCGCGAAATTCCAGACGCTCACCGGCTACAAGGATGGTCCAGATATCGAATTAGCGGTCGAGCGAGAAGAGGTACAGTGCCGGGGGATTTCAATAGAAACCCTATTCGGCCGCGAACCGCTGATCGGCTGGCACAAGACAGGTTTCGTCCGCGTGCTGATCCAAACCGGCAGGAAGCGCGACCCAAGGTTGGCCGACGTGCCGACCATCTGGGAGCTGATGAACGAACATAAAACTCCGGACGTGGGCGTACGGCTGGCGACGATCATCCTCGCCGTCGGCGCGTTTGGCCGTCCCTACGTCAGCTCGCCCGGCCTGCCGCCGGAGCGCGCGAAAATTCTTCAGACCGCGTTCAAGAAAACCATCACCGACCCGGACTTTCAGGCCCAAGCCAAAGAGCGAAGACTGGAAATCGACCCGGTTGGCGGCGAAGAGCTGGCAACTCTGGCCCGCGAAGTCATCGCCCAACCGACGGAAATCGTCGAGCGGCTGAAGCGATTGCTCGAGAAATAATTTATTTGAGCTTCATCTCGCGTTTCACCTCTTCGAGAGATGCGAAGTTGACCACCTGGGAGATATCGACGGCGGGATTGCGCCCTTTGATTGAGTCGATCACGCTTTGGATCGACTGCGTGCTTGTCATGCCGTCCGGGCTGTACGCTTTGAGCATGGTGTCATAGCTGGCCGCGGCAAATTCCGGCGCCATTTTCCAGCGTTGTGCGATGTAGCCGACCAACTCGTCGCGATTTTGCCGGATCCGGATCAGCGACCGCACCATCGTCCGCACGACACGCTTTACCTGCGCGGGATTTTCCTGAATTTTTTTGTCGGTGGTGGCCAGGCCTCCCTGTGGGTAGTCGAGAACATCGCCGACGAATACCAGGCGTCTGAAGCCTTTCTTTTCCATCATCGCATCGAAGGGCGGCGTTAGCATGGCGGCGTGAATCGAGCCGGCCGATAAAGCGAGCATCTGCTCGCTCTGCCCGATGCCGATAAAACGCGCGTCTCTTTCCGGATTGAGCCCGTTCTTCGCCAAGATTTCCCGCGCGGCATAATCCAAACTGCCACCGATAGAGGTGACGGCGATGGAGCGTCCCTTCAAGCCGGCGATGGTTTTAATATCCGGCGCCGCCATCAAGGAGACGGCCATCCGCGAATTCATATACACGACAACTTTGAGCGGCAGGCCCTGAACCGCGGCGCGCAACACAGTTTCCGCCGACGCGCTGAAATCGACCTCGCCCGCTACCAACGCCGGGACCTGCAGCCGTCCACCGACGAATACCAGCTGCGGCTCGATCCCCTCCTCCCGGAAAAATCCCTTGTCGTGGGCGAAAAACACCGGCAACATACTCATCGACGTAGTCGGCAGCCCGATGATTACCTTCTCGCCGGTGCCGCTCCGTAGCGCCGCCCCGAACCCAGCCATTGGCGCGAACAGCGCCAAGAAAAGCAACACAAGCGAAGCCAATTTTTTCATCCGAAACCCTCCATCGGTCGCATCGAGCGATAAGGCATAGTCCATCAGCGCCGAAAATAGGTGACAACGGCGATCCGCGCAAGGCCGTCAGCGAGGTGCGGCCGTCTCCGCTATCACCGTCATGTCGAGCGCCGATCGGGCCGCCGAGCTTATCAAAACGCAGTCGGGTCACCAGAGCTGAGATAGGATCTCGTCAATGCACCGCGGACCGAAAATTGGTTTCGCTGGGCGAGTTAGCTCACTTCGTTCGGGATGACGGCAAATTCAAATCCGTCATTTCGAGTGAAGCGAGAAATCTCATACGCGTCGTCCATCTGGGTCTAAATCGAACCGAACCATTTCTTGCCCGAACCGGATTGCGTAGCCCGAACCGAATAAATTTGCTATAGTTTCCCCCATGCCAAGCGGAACCGCGCGAGCCATAGAAACCACTTTTGTCTCAACTGACAGCTTTAATCAAAGAGCCTTCAAGCGTTGGGTTGAAACCCGCCCGGCCACCGACATCAATCACTATGAGTTAACTAACGGAAGGATCGTTATGACTCCGCCCGCGGGATGGGGACATGGGGAGATCGAGGCCAGGATGAGTCGAATACTTTTTGACTTTGTCGAGAGCAACAAGCTTGGCAAAGTTTTTGGCTCCAGCACCGGCTACAATCTGCCCTTAGGAGACACCCTCGAACCCGACGTATCTTTCATAGCTACTGCTCGCTGGTTGAAAGGCCCGCAAGTGGGACGCGGACAGTTTCTCAAAATCGTGCCCAGCCTAGTCGTCGAGATATTATCCCCTGCGACAGCCCAGAGAGATCGCATCGAGAAAAAGAAGATCTACGAAAGCAACCGGATCGACGAACTTTGGCTTATCGACGCAACCAAGCGCGAGGTGATGGCCCACCGCCTCATCGATGGCAAGTACGGTTCGGGCAAACGATTTACGGCGCGCGATGTCCTTCAGTCCCCCACCCTTCCCGGTTTTCGCAAGTCCACGCGATCGTTATTTGTCTAAAGTGCCGTCAATATCGGCGAAGTCTTCGTGGCATTCGTGACTTCCATCGTCATCGAAACAAAAATCCGCGCGCCCATCGAACTCTGTTTCGACCTCGCGCGCGATGTCGACGCCCACAGCGAATCGGCGGCGTTTTCATCGGAACGAGTCGTTCCGCCGGGGCGAACAAAAGGCCTGCTTGAATTCGGCGACTTGGTCGCCTTCGAAGGCCGCCACTTCGGGGGTCAAGCAGCGCTTCGTCGCACGGATCACCGCGCTTGACCGCCCCCATCGTTTTGACGACGAGATGGTTCAAGGCTCTTTTAAGTGGCTGCGCCACTTTCACC
>JBGTCC010000553.1:0-1795 GCA_041749055.1 Thermodesulfobacteriota bacterium
GACAAACTAATTTTATTCGTCTATACGAACAATTAAAGTTCAAAGAGCTACAAGCAAAAGGTATTAAGCGCGTAAACCATTAGACAGTATGAAGAATTCAATTTTGATCGGGAGGGTATGATATGACGGTGAGAGTTTGGCAGCGCTATTTGGCGATTATCAGCTGGTTTTTTGGGTTCATGATTAGCGTAACCTTGACTGACACCGTGACTGCACAAGAAAAGGTCATGAACCTCTACACCGCCCGTCACTATGCTACCGATGAAGCTTTCTACAGCGGCTTTAGCAAACTCACCGGCATCAAGCTTAATCGCATCGAAGGCGGCGAGGACGCGCTTTTCGAACGCATAAAGGCCGAAGGCGCCGGCAGTCCGGCGGACGTATTCTTGACCGTCGATGTCGCGCGACTCTGGCGCGCTGAGCAGGCCGGCATTTTCGCGCCGCTAAAGTCGGCACTGCTGACCAAGCGCATCCCCGCTCACTTTCGCGATCCTAATGGCAATTGGTTCGGGTTCTCATCCCGTGCTCGGGTCATCGCCTACGATCGGCGTAAGATCAGTGCCGGCGATGTCGCGCGCTATGAGCAGTTGGCGGATCCCAAGTGGAAAGGCGAGATCTGCACGCGCCCGAGCAGCCACCCGTATAACCTTTCTTTAATATCAAGCATGATCCTCCACTTGGGCGAGGATAAGGCGCGCGAGTGGGCGCGCGGCGTGGCAACGAACTTGGCGCGCCCGCCAAGAGGCGGCGATACCGACCAATTGACCGCGGTGGGCGTCGGTGAGTGCTCGATCGCGCTGTCCAACCACTACTACTATGTTCGGCTTATGCGTTCGACGAAGCCGGAAGACCGCGCGCTGGTGGAAAAAGTCCACATCGTGTGGCCCAATCAGAATGATCGCGGCACGCATGTCAATATTTCCGGCGGCGGCATACTGAAAAATGCGCCCCATCGCGACGCTGCGGTGAAGTTCCTCGAATACCTCGCCAGCGACCAGGCACAAGCTTATTTTGCCAATGGCAACAACGAATGGCCGACCGTCAAAGGGGTGAAGCTGGCGAATCCCCAGCTCGAATCATTCGGCCAGTTTCGAACCGATGCCTTGCCACTGGTGGATTTGGGCAAGACCCAGGCGGCGGCTCAGCGACTAGCCGACCAGGTCGGCTGGAAATGAAGCCTTAACCCTAGCGCTCCGACTGAGAGACACCTTGACAACGATTGTTGCGGCTTTGCGATCGATAGCGATCAGCGACAGCGCCTTCCCACGGATCGGCGCTCTCGGCATCGTATCATTGATAACCGCCGCCCTGGTGGTCGCACCGATTGCCGCGGTCGTCTGGAATATTTTCTTGCCCAGCGAGGCTACCTGGGCGCACCTGATATCGACGGTCCTGCCCGAGTACATCGCCAACACTTTTCTGCTGCTAGTGTTGGTCGCTGCGGGAGTGGTTTGCTGCGGCGTGCTCTCCGCGTGGTTGGTTACCGCCTACGAATTCCCGGGCCGGCGCGTCCTGGAATGGGCGCTGGTGTTGCCAATGGCGATCCCAGCCTATGTCATGGCCTATGCTTACACCGATTGGCTCCAGACGTCGGGACCGGTGCAAAGCATGCTGCGCGAATTCACCGGTTGGCGGGTGCGCGAATACTGGTTTCCGGAAATCCGCTCAGTGCCAGGCGCCGCGGCCATGCTGTCGCTCGCGCTCTAACCCAATGTTTACCAGCAGACGCGCCGCGCCTTCCTTGAACAATCACCCACCAGCTAAGAGGCCGCCCAACTGGCCGGCTATGGTACGT
>JBGTCC010000554.1:0-12587 GCA_041749055.1 Thermodesulfobacteriota bacterium
GGGTTATGGCAGCACTTTTCGATACCGGCCACCGAATTATCGGCCGACGTATTCGAACAAGGGTTGGGCTTTGACGGTTCGAGCATCCGCGGCTTTCAGAGCATCAACGAATCGGACATGATCCTGATCCCCGATCCCGACACCGCCATGATGGACCCGTTCACCGAACACGCCACCATGAGCTTTGTCTGTAACGTGTTGGATGCCATCACCCGCCAGCCCTATTCCCGCGATCCCCGCTATGTGTCGCAGAAAGCTGAGAAATATTTAAAATCCTCCGGCATCGCCGACATCAGCTACTGGGGTCCCGAGATCGAGTTCTTTATCTTCGACAGCATCCGCTTCGACCAGAACCACCACGAAGGCTACTATCACATTGATTCCGCCGAAGGGTTCTGGAACTCCGGCAACGGCGACGGCCCCAATCTCGGCAACAAGATCCGCTACAAAGAAGGCTACTACCCGGTCCCGCCGATGGACCAATATCAGGATCTCAGGTCTGAAATGGTTCTAAACTTGGAGAAATGCGGCATCAAGGTCGAAGTCCATCACCACGAAGTCGCCACCGGCGGCCAGACCGAGATCGACATGCGTTTTGACACCATGACCAAGATGGCCGACAAGGTGTTGTTGTATAAATACGTCGTCAAAAACACCGCCAAGCAAAGAGGCAAGGTTGTCACGGTCATGCCCAAGCCGCTGTTTCAGGACAACGGTTCGGGCATGCACTGCCACCAGAGTTTGTGGAAAGCTAGCAAGAATATTTTCTACGACAAGAAGGGCTACGGCCTGATCAGCGAGACCGCCAGACACTACATTGGCGGCCTGCTCAAGCACGCCCACGCGCTGTGCGCCTTCATCGCCCCGACGACCAACTCCTACCGCAGACTGGTCCCGGGCTACGAGGCGCCGATCAATCTGGTCTACTCGGCAAGAAATAGAAGCGCCTGCGTCCGCATCCCCATGTACTCGACCAGCGAGAAGGCCAAGCGGCTGGAGTTCAGAACCCCCGATCCAAGCTGTAATCCCTACTTTGCCTTCCCGGCGATGCTGATGGCCGGCTTGGACGGGATTAGAAACAAGATCGAGCCGCCCAAACCCATCGACAAAAATCTATACGAACTGGAGCCCGAAGAGGCCGCCAAGGTAAAATCGATGCCGGGGTCCCTCGACCAGGCCCTCGATGCCTTGGAGAAGGATCATGATTTCCTGCTCAAGGGCGATGTCTTCACCAAGGACGTGATCGAGACCTGGCTGGAGTACAAGAGAAAGCATGAGGTCGATGCCATCCGGCTGCGGCCCCATCCTTGGGAGTTCGCTCTCTATTTCGATATCTAAAAATACCAACTTACCCATGGCTACCCGCCTCGGGCGGGTAGCCATGCCCCAGAAATACTTACGGGGGACGCCATGAAAAAGATCGAAGCGATCATTAAACCGTTCAAGCTCGACGAAGTGAAACAAAAACTAACTTCGGTGGGCATCACTGGCATGACGATTACCGAAGTCAAAGGCTTCGGCCGCCAGAAAGGGCACACCGAGCTTTACCGCGGTGCGGAGTATACGGTCGATTTCTTACCGAAAGTGAAGATCGAGATCCTCGCGCCGGAGGAAATGACGCCGAAGATCGTCGAAGCGATTCTCGAGTCGGCGCAAACCGGCAAGATTGGCGATGGTAAAATCTTTGTCTCGACAGTCGAAGAAATAATCCGCATCCGCACCAACGAACGCGGCGAAGAAGCGATCAGCTAGACCGACTCAACACGCGCTTTCATCACGTCAAAAAACCTCAGCTGCGGCAAGTGAATTGCCTCCGCGCTGAGGTTTTTTTTCGACTATTACAGATTCGACCGGGTAACCAGGTAAGCTTTACTGCGGATGATTGCCCTGACGGAAGGCTACCCATTTTCAACTGCGGAAGCAGAAAAATCCTCGCCACTTATGTCATGCCGGCATGCGCCCGCATGACATAAGTGGAACCAACTCTCACCGATTTTATGCATCAGTGAGTATTAGTCGCAAGGCGTTAACGGCTAATCATTTTTTTCTTCCCCGGGCTGCTTGCCCGGCTCGAAGCCACCGACTTCGTGGTAAACCACTTCTTTTTTCTCCTCGAAGGCTCTTACGCTGGGAACTTGTCCCGGTAAGCCGAGTTTTTTCCACTCGCCGGCGACCTTGTCGTACATCTCTTTGCGCAACGCCGTGCGTTTGGAAAACACCGGGAGGTAACGATGCTCTTTGCAGGCGTTGATCAAAGCCTTCGACCCATAGGGGCGCTTTTCCGGCGGATTTTGCGTCGGGTCGAGCCAAGTCGACCAGGTGTTGCGTAAAATGTCGACATCGTCGATGGGATTGCACCGGCTGCTCATGGCCCAGATCACCTGATCCATGTCGGTGGGGTCAACATCTTCGTCGACAGCGATGATCCACTTGGTGTAATAAGCACCGCCGGGAACCTGGGCGGCTAAAGCGAGCGCCTGGGCGGCATGGCCGGCGTAGCGCTGCTCAAGAGCGATCACCGTCATCCCAAATCCACCGGCGCCGGCAGGGTGGGCATAAACGCCTTGGATAGCGGGGATACCGTGCTTGTCCAGATCGTCCCAAATACGCGCCGTGCGGATTATCGAGAAGAAGCCGCTCTGCTCGTTGGACGGATAGTCCGCCATCAAGGCGTTGGTCAGGATCGGATTATTGCGGTAATGCACCGCGGTAATCTCAACCAAGGGGCAGCCCGCCTCGGGCCGGCCATAATAGCCGGGGAATTCGCCAAAGGGACCTTCGCTCCTGACCGAGTTGGGCTTGATGATGCCCTCAATCATGAACTCGGCGTTGGCTGGCAATAACAAATTGGTCGTCTTGCCTTTGACCACCGGAATCGGCTCACCCTTGATGCCGCCCAAGTACTCATATTCAGAAACGTTCTTGGGAAAAGTCTGCGAGCCCAGCACCATGAACAATGGATCGATGCCCCAGGCGGCCGCCACTTCCACCGGCTTGCCTTGCTGCCACGAGCGGGTGATGTGCAAACGCGCGTCTTTGCCAGGGGACAGGTAGAGGCCGCATTCGTTTTTACTTTGCAGCATCATGCGATAGGTACCGACGTTCAAATAGCCGCTGTCGGGATCCCGCGTGATAACACAGTCTGCGGTGCCGGCGTAGCGACCACCGTCGAGGGGCCAATGGCGCGGAATCGGCAATTCCGTCAGATCGATCTTATCGCCCGTCAGGGTATTCTGATACATCGGCGCTTCAGCAGCGGACACTTCGCGCGGCGCCATGCGATTTTTCAATTTGTCTTTAGTCCGGCGAATCAGTTCCACCGTCTCGGTGTCATGGGGTTCTTCCATCGTCAAGGCGATGCGCGGAATGCTCGGGCCTAAAATATTCCACAGCGACTGCGCCTTGTATGGGCTCTTTTCATAACCCTTAATGTTATCGAACAGGATTGCCGGTGACGGCTTCTGTTTGGCGACTAGATAACCGATGGCGCTCATTTCTTCTTCGCAGCTCACCCCATCTTTGACCCGGAC
The DNA here is from genome assembly GCA_041749055.1 of Thermodesulfobacteriota bacterium. Classification (GTDB taxonomy): domain Bacteria; phylum Desulfobacterota; class Binatia; order UBA9968; family UBA9968; genus DP-20. The sequence continues at coordinate 3,531 of JBGTCC010000554.1, forward strand.
CAAATCGCCCAACGCTTCGACCCGGCTCAGCCACTCGCGCAGGTCTTGGATCGGTTTTTTGCTGCTCTCGGTAAGTTTTTCTTCTCGTTTAGCCATCGGTTATCCTCCAAATTTTTCACTGATAAATTGACCCTTACAGCCTCGCGCCCCTCGGCAACTGCGCGCGAAAATAGGCGAAGGCATCATAGGAACGGAACATCATATTTTCTTTCATGTAATCGATCTCAGCCTGGGGCATGACCGTCGGCTTGCCGACGCAGCTGGCGATGAACTGCATATAGGCGGTGCGCTCCAGGTAAATCGCGTGAACTGTAGCATATTCTAAGCTGTCGCCGCATACAATAATGCCGTGCCCTTTGAGCAACATCGCCATGCGGTCTTGCAACGTCGCGCAGATCTCTTTGCCGTCGCGCATGGTGTAAATCAGTCTTGGGCTGGGGAAAATTGGCGTTTCCGGGGCGAACACTGCGGCTTGGTTATAGATCGGCAGGATCGGCGTGCCGGCTACCGAGAAAGCGGTCGCGATGGTTTGATGGGTGTGGACCACGGAATTGACATCCGGCCGGGCGTTGTAGATCGCCGCGTGAATCATAGTTTCGCGCGGCGGATTCTTGATCTTGGTGACGGCGCGCTGGTTGCCAGCCTTGGCATAGTTGGCCTCGCAGACTTCGAAATACTGATCGATGTCGACCTCAATGATATGCTTGGGCGCCACTTCACCGAGCGGCGCCAGCACCGGCTTGATAAAAAACCTGCGCGTGCCGGGACTGCGCGCGCTGACATGGCCGTGATAATCGGCCAGTCCTTGGTGAAACATGATGCGGTTGCCTAAAGCAACTTTCCTTTTTAGCTCGTCGATATCCTTCTTGCTGATTTTCACCGGTCAACCCCTTTCTCATCTAGTCGCCTATAGCTAGTTACCTTGCTGCTTCGATTCGTTTGCACAGTTTGTGCCCTCGACCCACCAGTGGATATTCATCCAGTTCCACTGCTCCGGATGGCTGCGCACAGTACGTTCGAGCCAGCGGGTAATTCTGATGGTATTCTCACGAACCGCCGCAGCGTTCCGCTCTTCCCGCGCAAGCTCCAACTCCGGCTCAATGACCAACCGCAAACTATCGTCCGCCTGACGTACCATACAAGCCGGAACCACCGCGGCACCGGTGCGCAAGGCCAAACTCACGGCGCCGCGCCGAGCAATCACCGTCTTACCAAACAGCGGCACTTCAATGCCAGGGCCCCGACGGTATTCATCGGCGATCACCACCGCGATCTGATTGTGCCGCAGCACCTCGGTGAGCTCGCGCAGCGCCCGCGGGCGCGGCCGCGCGTGAATGGTTTTCTGCCGGACCTGCAGGCGATAGTCATCCAGCAGCTCGGCAAAACGGCCGTCACGCGGTTGATTGACCAAGACGAAGGTCGGCACACCTTCGATCGCTATCCGGCAACCGACCAGGAAAAAATTCCCTAAATGGGCGCTGAGCAGCAGCACTCCTTTACCCTTGGCAAGCGCCGCATCGAGATGCTTGCGGCCGACAATGGGAATTTCCGCCTTAAGCTTGGCATCGGAAGCTACAACTGCGACCCCGATCTCCACACAAGCGCGAAAAAAATTACGCAGCGAGTTGCGCACGACCCCAGCGATCTCAGTAGAACTCAAGCCGTCGCCTAGGGCGATACGAATATTGGCGATCGAACGATTACGAAATCCGCGAAAAAGACAAAACCCGATCCTGGCCAGCCAATCAGATAGGCAAAATACAACTCCGGGACATACCCGCATCGCCATGCAAACAATCTTGAAGCCGAACCACGTGCTTAGGTATGCAAGTTTTCCCGTCAGCCTAGCGATCATCGATTATCGAGAGCCGTCGATTCCGCACCCCTCTCCAGAGTTATAAAGTACGCCAATCTACGCTACTTTTTCTCCCCTCGCAACCGCTAAAAGCGCCCGTTCCAAGCCTCTCGATTCAGCCAATGTTCGAGCAAAACTAAAGTGATTTCGAATACTTACAGATTTTCAGCAAAACCTCTTTGCGCCTATGGCAGTTCCTATTGGAGAGCAGGTATGATAATAGGTTTTGATTGCTGTGAAGCCGGACAAGATTTATGCGCATGATTTTACCTTCGATAAAGGAACGGCGGGCGATCGACCGTTTGCTATCGGCTTTTTTTCACGAGTGCAAAGCATCAGACTTTAAGAAAGCAATTAGCCTGCTCTGCCGGTTTTACCATCTCAGGCAACCTAAAATAGAATGGTTTGAGTACATTGACTGGGGCAAAACCGCGGGCAAGACCTACGAGACCGGTCAGATTTATTTGGTTCACCCGGAGAATTGGAAGAAAGGCCGCAAGTACAATACCGCCAGGCGCTGGATCAGCCTAGTCTATCACGAGATGGGCCACTATGTTTTCTGGGCCGACGCGGAAAATAAAGCCGACATGTTCGCCACGCGTATGGTGCGCGGCCTGAACAGCCAAAGATAGCAATCAGATCGAGAAAAGAGACAGAGGCAGAGATGGAGTTGGGGCGGCGGTCCCTACTTGAATCTCTATCGATTAAGCCATGGATTATAAAGACACTCTGAACTTACCGAAGACCGACTTTCCCATGCGCGGCAACCTGCCGCAGAACGAACCGAAGCAGGTAGAGAAGTGGGACAACGACGGTACCTATTTCCAAATTCTTGAAGCAAATCGCGGCAAGCCCCGGTTCATTCTGCATGATGGGCCGCCCTATGCGAACGGCAACATCCACATCGGCCATGCGTTAAATAAGATCCTCAAAGACATCATCATCAAGTACAAGGCGATGACCGGCCACTCGGCGCCCTACGTGCCGGGCTGGGACTGCCATGGCCTGCCTATCGAACTTCAAGTCGAGAAGAATATCGGCAGGGCAAAAAAGTTGGCCATGAGCAAGGCCGAGATTCGTAAACTTTGCAAGGAATACGCCGAAAAGTATATCGCGATTCAACGCGACGAGTTCAAACGGCTCGGCGTCTTGGGCGACTGGGACAAACCTTATCGCACCTTGGACCCGCACTACGAAGCCCAAGAAGTGCGTGAGCTAGGTAAGTTCGTCGCCTCAGGCGCGCTCTACCGCAAGAAGAAACCCGTCTACTGGTGCGCCTCCTGTGTCACGGCGTTGGCGGAAGCCGAGGTCGAGTACGAAGACCATACGTCGACTTCGGTGTATGTCAAATTCCCGGTAACCGATGGTGGCACAAGGATGAAGGCGGACGGCAACACGTTCTTCGTCATCTGGACCACCACCCCTTGGACTCTGCCGGCCAACCAAGCGATCGCCGTCCAACCCAAGTTTGATTACCGGCTGGTGAAGACTGCGCAAGGTGATTTGGTCATTAACCGAGAGCTGGTCGCCACCGTCATGGAGGCCGTGGGCCTGGAAGCCAAGGATTATGAGATCCTTCCCGGCGGCTGGACCGGCGCTGAGCTCGAAGGCATCGTCTGCCGTCACCCCTGGGTCGATCGCGAGTCGAAGATTGTTCTCGGCGACTACGTCACCCAGGATCAAGGCACCGGCTGCGTTCACATCGCCCCTGGTCATGGTCAGGAAGACTATGAAGTCGGCATGCGCTACGGCCTGACGGTCCTGGCGCCGGTAGACCCGGAAGGTAAATTCACCGCTGAAGCGGGCGATTTGCAAGGCGAATCGGTGTTCAGAGCCGACCCGCGCATCGTCCAAAAATTAGTAGAAAACAGCGCCCTGCTCAAAGAAGACAAGCTGACCCATAGCTATCCGCACTGTTGGCGCTGCAAAAAGCCGGTGATCTTTCGCGCCACCGAGCAGTGGTTTATCTCCATGGAGAAAAACGACCTGCGCAACCAAGCGCTCCACGCCATTGACGAGGTCAAATGGATTCCGCCTTGGGGCCGCGATCGGATTCGCGGCATGCTCGAAGCGCGCCCGGACTGGTGCATCTCGCGCCAGCGCTCGTGGGGCGTGCCCATTCCCGCGGTCTACTGCAAGAAATGTAACCGCGCCGTTCTGACCCCGGCGATCTGTAATCATGTCGCGGGGATTTTCGAGAAAGAGGGATCGGATGCCTGGTTCACCCGGCCGGTGAACGAACTCATGCCGGCCGATCTCAAGTGTCCCGAGTGCGGCGGCGCGGATTTTTCCCACGAAGAAGATATTCTCGATGTTTGGTTCGATTCGGGCGTCAGCTATGCTTCGGTCGTCGAACAAGACCCACGTCTAGGCGGCAGGGCGGATCTTTATCTCGAAGGCAGCGACCAACATCGCGGCTGGTTTCACACCGCGCTGCTGACTTCGCTGGCGACCCGCGATCGCGCGCCTTACGCCAGCGTGCTCACCCATGGCTTCACCTTGGACGGCAAGGGCAGAAAAATGTCAAAGTCCATGGGCAATACCATCGCGCCGCAAGACATTGCGAAAAAATTCGGCGCCGAGATTTTGCGCCTGTGGGTTTCCGCCGAGGACTATCGTGAAGATGTGCGCATCTCGGATGAAATTTTGAATCGCCTGGTCGAGGCCTACCGGCGCGTGCGCAACACCGCGCGCTTTCTGATCAGCAATCTTTATGATTTCGATCCAGCGAAGCATCGCGTGCCAGGGACCGATCTCGACGAGCTCGACCGCTGGATCCTCCAGCGCACGGAAAACCTGCTCAGCCGCTGCCGCGACGCCTATGAGAAGTGCGAGTTCCACGTCGTCTATCACAGCGTCAATAACTTCTGCGCTGTCGATCTAAGCGCGCAGTATCTGGACATCGTCAAAGACCGGCTTTACTGCGAAGAAACAGATTCGACCAAGCGCCGCGCGGCGCAGACGGCGCTGTATAGAATACTTGACGTGCTGGTGCATTTGACCGCGCCGATCCTTTCCTTTACCGCTGAAGAAATCTGGAACTATCTGCCGGACAAAGCCGGGCGGCCAAAGAGCGTTTTTCTATCGCCACTGCCGGAAGCCGATACGAAGGTTGTCGATGCCGAGCTCAGTGAAAGATGGGAGCGCATCTTCCGCGAACGCGGCGAAGTGCTCAAGGCGTTGGAACAGGCGCGCAGCACCGGCATCATCGGCCACTCCCTCGATGCCAAGGTGGTTTTCGCAAAACGCGGCAACCAGCAAAGCGCAATACTGAGCGAATGGGTGAACACCGACCGCGCCCGGCTGCAGGATCTGTTGATCGTATCGCAAGCCGAGAACGGCGGTGAAACCGCGGCCGCCGCCAACGATACAATGGCAAGCTACGACGCGCCACTGCTCAACTGCGTGGTCCAAGTCAGCAAAGCCGAAGGCGCCAAGTGCGAACGCTGCTGGAAGTACGATGTAGAAATCGGCGCCGACCACAACCATCCAACCGTCTGCCCGCGCTGCGCGGGGGTATTGAACGCGGGAGCGGCGGCTTGAGCGCAAAGTGGAAACTCGTTAGCGGCTGGCTCGCCGCGATTGTCTTTTTCGATCAGTTAACCAAGATCATCGTCGACCGCACGATGGCGCTTTACCAATCGATTGCCATCGTCGACGGTCTGTTTAACTTCACCTACGTGCGCAACACCGGCGCCGCCTTTGGCATCTTCGCGGGCAGCGCGGAAATCTTTCGCCGCCCGTTTTTAATCACGGTATCGATCCTTGCCGGTGGCTTTATCGTCAAACTGCTGCAACGCCTTGACGGTAGAGAACGCGGCCTAATCACGGCCCTAACCTTTATCCTGGGCGGCGCCGTCGGCAATCTCATCGATCGTATGATCTACGGCGAAGTGATCGATTTCCTCGACTTCTACTGGCGCAACTATCACTGGCCGGCATTCAATGTCGCCGACAGTTTCATCACCCTCGGCGTCGCCGTTGCGCTTTTCTGCCTGTACAAGCACAAGGGCAACGATCCCTTCGCCAGCCCGGCGAAGGCGGACAAGTAAATTTCAGGCAACTCATCTTTTTAAAATTACCACGGTCGCCCCCCAACTGCCGGCTTCGAGCGCTGCGTCGTGAAACGATTCGACGTTGGCATGCTTTTCCAACAATGCGCGAATAATGTTGCGCTGCACCCCTTTGCCCTTGCCGTGGATCAAACGCACTTCGTGAAATCCGGTAGGCTTACACTGATCGAGATACTCCTCGACGACGCTGGGAATTTCCTTGGGCTGAAACGGATGAAGATCGAGATGATCGTCGATGGGAATGACAATCGGATCGGTGAAGGGCGAGCCGTCTTCGCAACCGGAGACATCTTCGTCCTTTTGATTGCGTCGCTTGCCCATAAAGAAGCGGGCGAGAACAACGTTCTTGCCCTCGCTTATAAATTTACCTTTGTTTTGTTGATTTCAGTCCCAGCGTTTGTCACCGGTCAATCGTCCGCCGACTTTTTTAAGGGCGGCGTCCGTGATCGAAACATCCACGAGTTTCTCGTAACTGGGTTTGTCCTGCGCCTTGATCGAGCCCAATTCCACCTGTTTGTTAATGCTCCATTCGGTCATATCTTTGGGCACCCCGCCATTGACCGGCCAGGCTCCGGCGGCCGCCAGGATATCGTAAGTCTGCGCGACCGCGTCGGCATCCTGCTGAGTATACTTGACGGCGATTTCGACAACCTTGGCTTTATTGTTGTAGATGAAACGGTTGGCCTTGATCAGCGCGGTCATAAGATCTATGTAAAGCTGCCGGTTTTCCTGAATTTGCTTTTCCGGCGCGATATAGACCGCATAAAGCCACTTGGGTAAAGTTTCCCACAGGTTGACGAGAATATTGAGATCGGGTTTTTTCTTCTTCGCGACGATCGCTTGGTCAACATGGAGAATTCCGGTGTCCACTTGCCCGGTGAGAAGTGCGGCGACCCGGCCCTTGGTGGTGACCGGCACGTATTGAACATCCTTCGGCGTGAGGCCGCAGCTTGCCAGCACCGCCCGGCTCAATACCTCGTTAAAAGCCCCGACCTCCTGGATGCCGACCTTTTTGTCTTTGAGATCCTTGCAGGTTTTAATGTCGCCCTGAACCAGCATCGATTGAGAAAGTTTATGCGAATAGGTGCCGAGAACCTTGGTTCCCGCTCCTCTAGCCGCGGCCACGATCGCCGGATCAGAACTCGTGCCCGTAATATCGAGCCCGCCGGCCACACTGCCTCGTAAAGTCTGAACTCCGCCTTCGAAAGTGATCAGTTCCACGTCGATATTCTGCTCGGCGAAAAACCCCATTTCCTTGGCGATGTAGGGTGGGATATGAACCACGTTAGGCGGCGTCACCGGAACGCCGAAAACCACTTTGTGTTTGGTCTGCGCATCTACGCTCGCCGTCCCTAGACACAACCAGATCGAAACCACGGAAAGAGCCAATGCTCGCATAGGAACCTCCTCTGTTGGTTATTCCCTTGAATTCACATCTCGCCAGGGCGCCAAGCGCCGCTCAACGCATTGCGCCAGCCACATCAATCCTACCCCTAGTACCATAACTACGACGATCGGCACAAAAAGCTTATCAGTTTCAAAGGCATTGGCGTAACGAACGATCATATATCCGAGCCCGGTAATCGACGTATAGAACTCGGCGATGATCATACCCACCAGACCTCGGCCAATCGCTAGCCTTACACCCACGACAATAAACGGGATAGCGGAAGGGATGATCAAATGGCGCCAAAGTTGTCTTTCCGTCGAGCAAAACGAGCGCGCCACTTCCAATAAATTCCGGTCGACATTTTTTACGCCTTGAAAAGTATTGATCAATATCGGAAACACCATGAATAGAAAAACGATGACCACCTTGGCGGGAACTCTGAAACCAAACCAAAGCACGATTAATGGAACCATGGCGACCATCGGCATGGAGTACAGCGCGCTCACGTAGATGTCGGTAGCCCACTCGATCACTGAATAACGACCCATGAGCACGCCGAAAATCACGCCGGTAACGACCGATAGAATAAACCCGTAACCCAGCACCAGCAAGCTCTCCTTCATGTAACTCACTAGCTCGCCGCTCATCAATACGCTCACAAACGCTTGGGCGACGGCTGTCGGATAGGTGAAGAGAATCGGATTGGTTCTTCGGCCGACAATCTCCCACAGCGCAAGGAAGAAAATCAACGAAAGTATGCGTATTTTACTCGATTGCGGCACGATCAATCCGGTCCAGCGGTTGTGTCGGTGAGGAGATCCTCTTTGAGCATTTCCCAGATGAAGTTCCTCAGCGTTATATAACGCGGATGCGAACGCACCGAGATAATTTTTCGCGGCCGCGGGAAATCGACCTCAAGAATCTCGCGAATACGGCCGGGGCGGCGCGACATCATGACGATACGATCGCCCAGTAAGATCGCTTCGTCAATGCTGTGAGTGACAAAAATCATCGCCTTCTTTTCGCTTTCGAGAATGCGCAGGAGTTCCTCCTGCATCAATTCGCGTGTCTGAGCATCCAATGCGCCAAAGGGCTCATCCATGAGCATCAGCGATGGATTGATCGCCAGCGCGCGCGCCAGTCCCGCGCGCTGCTGCATGCCGCCGGAGAGTTGATGCGGATAGGACTTGGCAAAATCCTTGAGTCCCATGAGTTCGAGATAACGCGCCACCGTGTTCTCGATCTCCGCTTTGGACGATCCTTTAAGCGCGAGACCGTAGGCGATGTTTTCATCGAGCCGTTTCCACGGAAACAAACCGAAATGTTGGAACACCATCGCGACATCCGGCCGCGGTTGCGTGATAACCGTGCCGTCCATGATAATCTCGCCGCGATCGCGAGAGATCAGACAATCGATGATGCGCAGCAGCGTCGTCTTGCCGCAGCCGCTCGGACCGAGGATGCATAGGCTTTCATAGGGCTCGACTTCGAGGTTGATATCCTGGAGCGCCACCACATCGCCGCCGCTGTAGGTCTTGGTGAGGTTTCGAATAACGATTTTGGCCATGTGGTGATTAAACGGTTGGACTTTCCAACAGCTGCTTAATCTGCCGTAGAAAGCGCGCCGCGCTGGCGCCGTCGACAACTCGATGGTCGGCGGACAATGTGGCCGTCACCATGGATTTGATTTCGATGCCGTCGCCGTCCGTGACCACCCGCGGCGCGACCCGGCCGACGGC
>JBGTCC010000555.1:0-13985 GCA_041749055.1 Thermodesulfobacteriota bacterium
TGCTGCCAGTGATTTGGCTGCGCCTGGGCGACCGGCGCTTATGGGTATTGCTGGCACGCTCAGTGATTCTCGCGCTGGTGATTCTCACCCTCGCCGATCCGCAGACCACCAGCCAGCAATCGCGTCAGGAAGAACGGGTATTTGCCTACGATGTCTCGCGTAGCGTGCCGCCGAGCATGCGCCCCTGGAGGGAAAGCACGACCAAGCAACTGGCGCCTGGAAACAGCGACCGCATCTATACTTTTGCCGCTGCGGCCAAGGAAAGCGCCAATCTGAGGGAAGCGCTTAGCGACGACGCCAGCGCCAGCCAGCCGGACAAGACCAATATAGAGAATCTTCTCACATCACTCCTCGCCCTGCCGGCGGCGCCGCGCTCGGTCTTCTTATTTTCAGACGGTTGGGAGACCGACGGCGATGTCGAACGGCTGCTGCCCGCCGCAGCGGCCGCAGGCATTAAGATCTATCCCATGCTGCCAGCTGAACGGCCGGCCATCGCCAATGTCGCTGTGACCAGAGTGATCGCGCCCAGCCAAGGCATGAGCGGCGAATTGCTCAAACTAAAAGTGATTCTGGACAATCAGAACGACCGCGAAGTGGCCGGCGTGCTGACGCTAACCAGAAATGGTCAGCCGTTCAAAACCGACCGGATCAAGTTACGTCCAGGGAGCCAGAGTTTTAGTTACCAGGCCAATCTCGCCGAAGGAGCGCTTACCGCCTATCGAGCGAGCTTCGCCGCCAGCGATGCCGCTAGCGATACTTTCACGCCGGACAATCACGCGCTGACCTGGGTCAACGTACAAACAAAAGCGAAAGTCCTGATCGTTAACGGTGCCGGGGGCTCGGGCCAATACTTGGACGAGATCGCCCGCCGCCAGGGCTTCGACGTAGTTTCAACTGGTGCCGAAGGCGCGCCGCCACCGGCAGGACATAAAATCGTGATATTTAATAACGTGCCGCGGGAGCGCTTTTCCGCTGCTTACCTCGCCAGCGTCGAGAGCTATGTCGCCGGCGGCGGCTCTTTCATCATGCTCGGCGCCGACGCTAGTTTCGCCCCGACGAGCTATCGCCAAACCCCAATAGAAAAAATCCTGCCAGTGGAGCCAAAGGAGCCGCCCAAACAGCCGGAAAAAAACCGTGCCGTCGTGTTGGTCATCGACAAATCGGGCAGCATGCGCGACGACAATCGGATTCTGTACGCTAAGGAAGCCGCCAAAGCAGTGGCGCGTCAGCTTAGGGACATCGATCTATTGGGTGTCGTAGGTTTCGACGACAGTCCTTTTGTCGTCGTCTACTTGGAATCCATGGCTCGGTTACGCGGAGTTATCGACAGCCAAATCGACCGGCTCAGGCCCGGTGGACAAACTTACTTCCTGCCCGCATTACAGGAAGCCAGACGCCAGCTCGAGCGATCCAATGCCTCGCGTAAGCATATCATCCTGCTTAGCGATGGCGTCACTCGCGGCAGCCAAGGCGAACTGGTGGATCTGGTCGGCGCAATGAAAACCGATAGCAAGATCACCGTTTCCGCCGTGGCGATCAGCAATGAAGCGGATGTCAGAATCATGAAGCGGGTGGCCCAGTACGGTGGCGGCCTGTTCCACCACACCTTCGATCCATCGACTCTGCCGCAGATCGTTCTTGAACAGCTCCAAGACAAGCCCCGCGAGGAGCCAAAAGACAATCGGCCACTGATTCCAATACAGCCGGGAGGCTCCGAGCTATTGGCCAGATTCGACGTGAAAAACTATCCGGCGGTGCTGGGCTACATGGAAACCGAGATTAAACGCGGCGCCCAGGCTGATCTAATTATTCCTCGCGACGACCGTCGTGCGCCGTTGCTGGCATCGTGGCGCTACGGCAAAGGCAAATCGGTCGCCTTCACTAGCGATCTGGAGGGACGCTGGACGCGCAACTGGGTTCCCTGGGGTGGACTACAGGGTCTTTGGGGCCGGATTTTAGAATGGCTCAGTCCCAGCGAACAAAACTTGATCCCGTTGCACGAAGCGCGGGTCAACTTCACCGGTGGGCAATCGATCCTCGACCTGACGGTCTATGAAGAGAGCAGCGCCAACAGCCAGTTCCGCTTTTCCCTATCCGGCAAGAGTGGCAAAACCGACGGCACGCTAACCAAGCTCGCGCCCGGCCATTTCCAAGTGGTCCTGCCAGCCAACTCCAGTGGCGATTACCGCATCGACCTCACCGAGGAGCGAGCTGGCCAGCGCATCGCGTACCCGCCAGTCGCCTACACTTTAGCCTATGACCGAAGCGCCGAAGTGCCGCGACCGGAATTCAACTACCGGCTACTCGCAAGATTGGCCGAAGGCAGCGGCGGCGAAATCAATCCACGCGCACTTGACAGTCTGCGGCGTGAAAGTCTGACCAAAAACTTCCAGCCGCTGCGCCCGCCGCTGCTGATCCTGGCTGCCGTCCTTTTGCTCGTCGAGATCGCTCTGCGGCGGATCATTTTTAGGGAATCCGACTAATCCCAGATTCGCTCCTAACACCGCGAATTGTCCGGGGTATTGGACTTTTATTAAGAGCGATTTAAGTTGACAGCCCGGCCCTAACGGACTATAAGTTGTAATCTTTGTTTACTATGGCTAGCCAAACGACACCATCCGGGCAGCTCCATAATCGCCGCCCCGGACAATCAGGGATGCCGATTTTTCCGAGTATTTTGGCGTCGTCCGTGATCGTAGCCGCACTCGCGATTGCGCCTCTCAATAGTGAAGCAGCGAAACAACTTCCGGGACAGAAGCAAGCCGTGCGCGGCAAACAAGCTCCATCGCCAGCGTCGGTTCAAGCCAGCGCACCGCTGAGGCGGCTCACCAAGGGCCATGCGCACCGCGCCCTACTGAACCAGCCAAGCCCGCGACCCATCGATCTTTCCGATATACGTGAACTGGTTAACTACCGTGTACGCCCCGGCGAGACCCTCTCGGACGTACTGAACCGTCACAACGTGGCCAAAGCAGAAATCCTGCTATGGGCACGCACCATGAGCAGAAATGTCGGCAGTCAAGCATTACCCGCTGGGAAAGAGGCGCATCTTTACTTTGGCAAGTCGCTGGTGCGCGGTCGCGGCCTGGTGGCCCGAGGCCAGCTCAAAGCGGTGGAGATCGATCAAGACGACTCGTTCACCTTAAGCTTGGAAAAGGGCATCCGCGGCATCTTCGTCCAGCGCCGTGAAAAGCCCTACGACGTAGAAATGAAAGCGGTCAGCGCATCGATTGAAAGCTCGCTCTTCGACGACGGTCGCAAGGCCGGTGTCCACCCGACGCTGCTTTCCCAGCTGGCCGACCTGTTCACCTGGGATATCGACCTGGACAAAGACCTGCGCAAAGGCGATCACTTCAAAATCCTCTACGAGCAGCGCAGCCGAAAAGGCCAGGAAGCCAAGACCGGGCTACGAATCCTAGCGGCTGAACTCAATAGCGCCGGCCAGAAGTACACCGCGGTATACTTTGAGCGGCAAAAAGGCGTTGGCAACTATTATAATCAAGAGGGGCGCAGTCTGGCGCGTTCCTTCTTACGCTTCCCCTTGGAATTCAGTGCGATTACGTCGCCCTTCAGCGAATCGAGATTCCATCCAATTTTGCGCACCAATCTGCCCCATGCCGGTGTCGACTTTGCCGCTCAGAGAGGCACACCGGTACGAGCCGTCGGCGACGGCATTATCGCCGAGGCGGGTTGGAACGGCTCCTATGGCAAGACTATCGACATCAAGCATGACTCCACTTACTCCAGCCGTTACGCACATTTGGACGGGTTTGCCGAAGGCATTCACCCCGGCGTGGCAGTTGCCAAAGGTCAATTGATCGGCTATGTCGGTTCCACTGGCAGATCCACCGGGCCGCACCTCCATTTCGAACTTTATAAAGATCAACAGAACATCAATCCTTTAAGCATCGATTTTCTCGCGGAAGATCATCTGGAGCCGGCACTGCACAGGCTGTTCGAAAACCAGATGCGTACCTACATGGCCGAGCTCAAGTCCGCGCCGCAGTCCTAGCACCAATCCCTCCCGACTATCGTCAGCCGCGCTATTACCTTCCTCTGAGCCTAGCGTTTTCTCGGTTTACTCAATATTATCGCGCTCACAGTGAGCAGCTTGCAGCGCAAATTTACCCTCGCTCTAGCCACCGGAGCTGGGGTCGGATACTCGCCGTTTTTTCCCGGAACGATGGGAACCGTATTCGCCGTGCCACTCTCGCTGGCTCTCAATCGCCTGGCCGAGACCGCTCCCATGTTCGCCTTGATTCTATTGGTTGGATTGACCATCGGGGCAATTAAGATTTCGACCGCTGCGGCGGAGATATTGCACACGAAAGATCCGCAAATTATCGTCGCCGACGAGATCGTCGGCTTCATGATCGCCAACTTTCTCGCGCCCCTGCGCTGGGCGCCGCTGCTGCTGGGTTTCCTGCTGTTTCGCATATTCGATATCGCCAAAGTTTACCCAGCGGCACGGTTGGAAAAACTCCCCGGCGGCACCGGCATAGTACTTGACGACGTAGCGGCGGGGATTTATGCATTTGTCATCGTCCAAACCTTTCTTTATTGGCGGTGGTTATGATCGAAAAAGCAGTTATCTTGAGTACCGGCGATGAACTGACCACCGGCAAAGTGGTCGACACCAACTCCGCCTTCATTGCCGATCGCTTGTTCGCATTGGGCATCCGCGTCGCCGCCGTCGTGAAAGTCGGGGACGACCGCGAAAGATTGCTCTGGGCCTTGCGCCAAGCCGAGGAGCTTGGCGATATCGTCATCGGCACCGGCGGCTTGGGGCCGACGGCGGATGATTTAACCAGCGCACTGGTCGCACAGTTTCTCGGCGTCAAAACTAAGCAAGACGACGGCGTCGCCGCGGCGCTCAAAGCGCGCTATGCAAAGCGCGGTTTACCGTTTACCGCGAACAATCTTAAACAGGCCGACTTCCCGGAAGGCGCGAAAATCATACCTAACCCCAACGGCACGGCGCCCGGCTTTCGCGTCGAACTCGGTCGCGGCAACACACTTCATTGGCTCTCCGGCGTGCCCCATGAAATGAGCGTCATGCTGCGCGAGTCGGTGCTGCCATGGATCGCCGAGCAGCACGGCAGTCTGTCGACGATTCACGAGGCTACCTTCAAAATTCATGGCATTAGCGAAGCGAAACTGGACGATCTGGTTAAGCCGCTGGATTTGGGCAACTTCGCCAAGCTGTCCTTTCGCGCCCATTTCCCCGATTTGACCCTGCGTCTAACCGTGAGTGGCGGTGCGGCGCAGACGGAACATTTTTTAAACCTGCGCGGGCAAATCAAAACCATTCTCGACGACTACATTTATGCCGACAGCGAGCTGACCATGGAAGAAGCGGTCGGCCAGTTGCTGCTGCGCAAGCAACAGACTCTGGCCCTCGCCGAGTCCTGCACCGGCGGACTGATCAGCCATCGCATCACCCGAGTAGCCGGCAGCTCGGCCTACTTTCTCGGCGCTGCAATAACTTACTCGAATGCCGAGAAGATTCGCGCCCTGGGCGTCAATCCGGCGACACTGGATCGGCTCGGCGCGGTCAGCCGAGACACCGCGTTGGAAATGTCGCAGGGTATCCGCCAGCGCACCGGCGCCACCATCGGACTCAGCGTTACCGGGGTGGCCGGCCCATCCGGCGCTACCCCCGACAAGCCAGTCGGCACGGTCTGGGTGAGCATCTGCCGGGACAACTTTCACCAAGCCAGACTCCTCAATCTCCTGGTCCTGAGCGATCGCGAACGGATCGTGCAAGGCACCGCCCAAGCGGCGTTGAACTGGCTGCGCCAACTGCTTTCGCGTGAGTAGCAGGTCATGATCCGCACATTTATCGCCGTTGAAGTCGCGCCGACGACAATCGCCAGCATCACCTCGGCGATTACAGAATTGAAACCCAAGCTGCCGGCCGTCCGTTGGGTCGCGCCGGCGAACTTTCACCTGACCGTCAAGTTCCTGGGCGACATCGAAGCGAACCAGGTCGATGCCATCGGTGCGGCCCTGCAACTGGCGCTCGCCCCCTTTCCGCGCTGCACCATAAATGCTAAAGGTCTAGGAGTATTCCCCGGGGTGAGACAAGCAAAAAATTTGTGGGTGGGAATTTTCGGAGACGAGTTAGCGCGGTTGGCGGCAAGCATAGACAGAGCGCTGTTGGCGCTGGGATTTTTCGCTGAACCAAGAGCATTCTCGCCGCATCTAACCATCGGCCGCTGGCGCCACATCGACCGGCCGGCGGGTAATCTCAAACAGGAATTGGCTCGCTGGCGCGACCGGGATTTCGGCGCAACGATCGTCGACCGGGTAATTTTATTTCACAGCAAGCTCAACCCCACTGGGGCAGTTTATTCACAACTGAAAGTAATCAAGCTTAACGACCAGGCAATCGAGTAGGAGGCAGGACATGGATGCAAATCGGGAGAAGGCGATCGACCTCGCAGTAAGTCAGATCGAAAAACAGTTCGGTAAGGGCGCGATCATGAAGCTCGGCGAGGGCGGCGTTATCAAAGACGTGCAGACCATTTCGACCGGCTCCCTGGGGCTCGACATCGCCCTCGGCATCGGCGGCGTGCCCTGCGGCCGGGTGGTGGAAATCTATGGCCCTGAATCCTCCGGTAAAACCACCCTGGCGCTGCAGATCGTCGCCGAAGCCCAGAAGAGCGGCGGCATGGGCGCCTATATCGACGCCGAGCATGCGCTCGATCTCGGCTATGCCCAGAAACTCGGCGTCAAGACCGACGATCTGCTGGTCTCGCAACCCGACCATGGCGAGCAGGCTTTGGAAATCGCCGAGACCTTGGTGCGCAGCGGCGCCATCGATGTCTTGGTGATCGACTCGGTGGCCGCCTTGGTGCCTAAAGCCGAAATCGAAGGCGAGATGGGCGACTCGCATATGGGCTTGCAAGCCCGCCTGATGTCCCAGGCGTTGAGGAAACTCACCGCCACCATCGCCCGTTCGCACACGGTAGTCATCTTCATCAACCAGATTCGCATGAAGATCGGCGTCATGTTCGGCAACCCCGAAACCACCACCGGCGGCAACGCGCTCAAGTTCTACGCCTCGGTGCGCATGGATATCCGCCGTATCGGCGCGCTTAAAGACGGCGATAATATTATCGGCGGGCGCACCCGGGTCAAAGTCGTCAAGAACAAAATGGCGCCGCCCTTTAAAGAAGCCGAGTTCGACATTCTCTACGGCACCGGGATTTCCCGCGACGGCGAGATCGTCGATATCGGCAGCGAGATGGGCGTTATCGAGAAGAGCGGCGCCTGGTACTCCCATGGCGGCGAGCGCATCGGCCAAGGCCGCGAGCAAGCCAAGCAGTTTCTCAGGGATCATCCGGAGACGGCGCAAAACATCATGGCCAAGATCATGGATAAGTACGGTTTGAAGCCCCACGATGCCGAAGCTCTGGCCGAACCGGCGGCGGAGAACAAAAAAAGTAAAACGAAATAACTTTAACCATTTGGATCGACGCTGAAACGATCAGATGCCAGCGCCGCGGCCGCCGACTCGCCCGAACAGGCGTGGCAATGGGCTTTGCGCTACCTGAGCTACCGGCCGCGCAGCGAGTTGGAAGTCAAGAATTATTTGCGCCGGAAGGGCTGCGAGCCCCAGGTGGGCGACGCCGTGATCGCCAAGCTGCGGTCGCTCAATTATCTCGACGACCTATCCTTTGCGCAGATCTGGGCGCGCTCTCGGCTGGAGAGCCGCGGTTACGGCCCAAGACGGGTCGAGCAGGAGCTCCGCCTGAAGGGCATCGAAGCCGGAGTGATTCGCGACACGATGCAGCAAAGTTTGACCCATACGAGCGAACAGGAAAGTGCCAGAAAAATATTAACCAAACGATTCGGCGATGGGAGCCTGCAGGACGCCAAGGCGCAGCGCCGCGCCGTGGCCCTGCTGCAGCGCCGCGGCTTTAGCAGCAAAGTGATCTTTGACCTGCTGAAATACCGAATCGACGATGACTAAAAGGCTATGATTACCGCCAACGACATCCGCAAATCTTTTCTCGATTACTTCGCCAAACAGGGCCACACCGTAGTGCGCAGTTCCTCGTTGGTGCCCGACAAAGATCCGACGTTGCTTTTCACCAACGCCGGCATGGTGCAGTTCAAGAACGTCTTCCTGGGCCAGCAGCGCTTGCCTTACACGCGCGCCGCCAGCGCGCAAAAATGTCTGCGCATCAGCGGCAAGCATAACGACTTGGAAGTCGTCGGCCGCGATACCTACCATCACACGCTGTTCGAGATGCTCGGCAACTGGTCCTTCGGCGATTACTACAAAGCCGAAGCCATCGAGTGGGCCTGGGAGCTGTTGACCAAGGAATGGGGTCTGCCGAAAGATAAGCTTTACGCCACCGTCTATTTGAACGACGATGACGCGGAACAGCTCTGGTTCAAGATCAGCGGCCTGCCGCGCGAGCGGGTCGGCCGCTTCGGCGATAAAGAAAATTTTTGGGAGATGGGCGAGACCGGCCCCTGCGGTCCCTGCAGTGAAATCCATCTCGACCGCGGCCCGGCGGCCTGCGATCGGCAGGGCGTTGCCGGTCACGAATGCAAAGTCAACGGCGACTGCGCCCGTTACATCGAGCTGTGGAATCTGGTTTTCATTCAATTCAATCGCGCCGAGGACCGCAGCCTGTCGGAACTGCCGGCCAAGCATGTCGACACCGGCATGGGCATGGAACGCATCACCGCGGTGCTGCAAAAAGTCCTGTCCAATTACGACATCGACAGCATGCGCGCGCTCACCGCCACCACCGAAAGACTCACCGGCAAAAAATACGGCGTCGATCCCGCCGCGGATATATCTTTCCGCGTCATCGACGATCACGCCCGCGCCGTCAGCTGTCTGATCGCTGACGGCGTCACGCCGAGCAACGAAGGGCGCGGCTATGTGTTGCGCCGGCTGTTGCGCCGCGCCGCCCGCCATGGCCGGTTGATCGGCTTAAAAGAACCGTTCCTCCATGAAGTCGCAAAAACTGTCACGGCAGTCCTGGGCGATGCCTATCCGGAATTGCAGCAAGAAGAGCAGCGTATCCGCGAAGTCATCCGCCTCGAAGAAGAGCGCTTCAGCGAGACTTTAGACCGCGGTCTGGTTCTCCTGGAAGACGCCACGGCGCGATTGAAAGCGGAGAAACAACGCACGCTCTCCGGCGAAGTCGCCTTTCGCCTATACGATACCTACGGATTTCCGCTCGATCTCACCGAGGACATTCTGCGCGCCGACAATATGGAGGTCGACCAGCGGAGTTTCACCGAGCTCATGGAAACGCAACGGAGCCGCGGCCGCGAGGCGCGCGAATCCGTCAGCATGGAATCGAAAATCCAACTGGACGGCCAGGTTTTTTTTACCGGTTATGACCGACTCGACGGCGAATCGTCGGTCATCGGCATCTTCGCCGACGCCGCCAGCAAGAGCGAAGCGGTGGAAGGCGAGGAGATAGAACTGCTGACCGCCGAGACGCCTTTCTACGGTGAGTCCGGCGGGCAAGTCGGCGACCGCGGCGTGATCAGAACCGCGCGCGGCGATTTGATTGAAATCATCGATACCCAACATCCGACGCCGCAGCTGACCTCCCATCGCGGTCGGGTGAAAAAAGGCCGCATCCAGGTCGGCGACCGGGTTGAACTCCACGTCGACGGCAAGCATCGCCAGAAAACCATGCTCAACCATTCGGCGACCCATCTGCTTCACGCCGCGCTGAGAAAAGAACTGGGCCAACATGTGCGACAAGCCGGTTCGTTGGTGACACCCGAGCGGCTGCGTTTTGACTTCAGCCACACGGGGGCGATCGCCGACGAAAAGCTCGCGGCCATCGAAGCGCAAGTTAACCGGCAGGTGCGCGCCGATGCCGGCGTGTCGATCCGGGAGTTGAGTTACGACGAAGCGATTCGCCAGGGCGCTCTGGCATTTTTCGGCGATAAGTATGGCGACCTCGTGCGCGTCGTCAAGATCGGCGATTTTTCCACCGAGCTTTGCGGCGGGACGCATATCCGCGCTTCCGGTGAAATTGGTTTGTTCAAGCTCAATTTCGAGGGCGGCGTCGCCGCCGGCGTCAGGCGCATCGAGGCCTTTACCGGCGAGGGCGCGCTCGATTTGATCAACAGCTACGAGTCCCGTCTCAAAGAAATCGGCGCGCTGATTCGCGGCAGCGCCGACGATGCCGTCGACCAGGTAAAAAGACTGCTCGACCGGCAGAAAGAACTGGAAAGAGAAATTACCAAGCTGCGCGGCGAGCTGGAAAAAGATCGCATCCCCGATTTGCTAGCCAAGAAGCAAACCCTTGGCGGTGCCACTGCTCTGATCGCCCAGGTCGACGGTGTCGACGGCAAGCAGTTGCGCGATATCGCCGATCAGCTGAAGGATAAACTGGGCTCCGGAGTCGTTGTGCTGGCCAGCGCCAGCGACGGCAACGTCAGCCTGGTCGCCTCGGTCAGCAAGGAATTGACCAAAAAATTTCATGCCGGTAACATGATTAAAGAATTGGCCGGCATGGTCGGCGGCGGTGGCGGCGGGCGGCCGGATTTCGCCCAGGCCGGCGGCAAGGAGCCGGAGAAAATCGCCGCCGCGCTCAAACGCGCCGAGGAGATCGTCAAGCAGGCATCATGAAGTTAGAGAATCGCAGCCGCCGCGGCAAACTGCCACAAGTACCCCTCCTCTATTGTCGGATGATCAATTTTTGTCAGCCGCCACGGGTCGATTGCTAGCGTGATCACGATCCACACCAAGACCATCACCGAAGTCACTGCCGGCTGCTACGATATTGTCGACATCACCGCTAAATCGAAAAAGCGAATCCGCGCCGTGGGCATGGGCAACGGTGCGGCGGCGCAGTTCGCCAACGGCCCCGCCGCGGCCCTGACGACGCTCGAGGATGACCCCGGTGCCGATCGTCGACGGCGCGCCCAGTCTGGGAAATCGGCAGCAGGTTACCTTAATCGACTTCGACAATCGGCCGCGCAACCGTGAAGTGATCGGTCAGCTCATAGGAGAATGCGAGTGAAAGACGAAAAAACTCAGACCGCCAATCGAGTCGAGGAAATCGGCGTCAACCAGATTGAGTTTCACGATCCGCGTTTGTTCCGCGATCTGCTCGGCCAACATGACCAGCATGTCAAGATTCTTCAGAACACCTTGCAGCTCAAAATCCGCGTACGCGGCTCGGCGATGGAGATCGAAGGCGACCCGCTGCAAGTCGAACTGGCGAGCCAAATCCTGCGGCAACTCTACAGTCTTCTGGAAAAAGGCTATCCGGTTTATGCCAGCGATGTCGACTACGCGATCCGCATCCTGAGCGGCGATAACCGCGCCAGGCTGCAAGATATCTTTCTCGACACGATCTATATATCCGCGCACAAGCGCACGATCACGCCGAAAAGCGTCGCGCAAAAAGCTTACATCGACGCGATCCGCCGCTACGACATCGTCTTTGGCATCGGTCCAGCCGGCACCGGCAAGACCTACCTCGCCATGGCGATGGCCGTGGCCGAGTTAATGAAGAATAATTACGTGCGCATCATTCTCACCCGGCCGGCCGTCGAAGCCGGGGAAAAATTGGGCTTTCTGCCGGGCGATTTGGCGGAAAAGGTCAACCCGTATCTGCGCCCGCTCTATGACGCGCTGCATGACATGGTCGAATTCGACCGCGCCCGCAAAATGGTCGAGCGCGGCACGATTGAAGTAGCCCCGCTGGCGTTCATGCGCGGCCGGACGCTTAACGAGTCCTTCGTCATTCTCGACGAAGCGCAGAACACCACGCCGGAGCAGATGAAGATGTTTCTGACACGATTGGGCTACGGCTCAAAGGCGGTGATTACCGGCGACGCGACTCAGGTCGATTTGCCCGCGGGCAAGGCCTCGGGACTCAAAGAAGCCGCGCGGATTTTGCGCGGTGTGGATGGCATCCGCTTTATCACGTTCACCGAAAAAGATGTCGCGCGCCATCACTTGGTCCAGGAGATCATCGCCGCCTACGAGCGGGACGATAATCAGAACAACGCCCGCGATCTGCTGCTCGAAAAAAATTAAGAAATATTATCCGCCGATGGGCGCGCCGGCAGATTTCTACTGAACCGCTTCCAGCGCGATCTTGAGCTGGATCGTTTTATCGTTGCGCAGCACCGATACGTTTACGGCATCACCGACCTTGTATTTCTCCAGAGCCAGAAACAGATCGTTGGGCGACTCGACTTTTTTGCCATCGATGGCGGTGATGATATCGCCCAGGCGCACCCTGCCGGTATTGTCCCGCCGTGTCGGCTGCATGCCCGCCTTCGCCGCGGCGCTGCCGCGCGCCACATCGACGATCAGCACGCCGGTCACGTTCAAGCGCTGGGCGATTTGTTCGTCGGCTACCTGCACGCCGAAACCGGGTCTGACGACTTTGCCGAAACGGATCAATTCGGTGACGATGCGGTTGACCGTATCGACGGGAATCGCAAAGCCGATTCCCGCCGACACACCGGACGGGCTGTAGATCGCCGTGTTGACACCGATCAAGCGGCCGGCGCTGTCGAGCAAAGGGCCGCCGGAATTGCCTGGATTGATCGCCGCGTCGGACTGAATCACGCCTTGGATCGGCCGCCGGGTCAGCGATTCGATCTCGCGGTTAAGCGCGCTGATCACGCCGGTGGTCAGGGTCTGGTCGAGACCGAAAGGATTGCCGATGGCAAAGACGCTCTGGCCCACTTGCAAGTCTTTCGATGTGCCCAGCGGCAGCGCCTGTAGCTTGGCGGTCGGGGCGTCGATCTTCAACACCGCCAAATCTTTGTCCGGCGCCACGCCGACTACCCGCGCCTTGTACGTTGACTGATCCGCCAACGTCACCTGCGCCGCGTCGGCGTTTTGAATCACATGGAAGTTGGTAATCACGTTGCCGGTATTATCCCAGAAGAAACCGGAACCGGTACCCTGGGGGATCTGGTGCTGGTTGAGGGTGAACATATCGCGCTCGATGCCGATGGACGTGATGTTGAGCACCGAGGGCGACGCCTGCTTAAACAGGGCGATGGTGGATTTCTCTTCCGCCATCAGATCGCCGCGCGGCGTCACCGCTCGCGCCGCCGTCTTGGGATTGTTGAGCGTGGCGCCGCCCAACCAGGACTGCTGTGCCAGCAGGATCGCCACCGATAACAGCGCCACCGCCGGCCAGAGATATTTCCGCCATCGCGAAATTGACAATCCAGAACCTGGTTTGCTCATTTAGTTTTCCTTATCGCAAGCTTAGATCCGCCCCGGACAATCGATAAAAGTTAGTTATGGCCCGCCGTTTTGTCAAGCCGATTGACAGCCCGCCGCTAGGTACTTAGCTTTTCGACATCTTATTGAAAACCCTTGAAAGGAGGGAATTATATGGAACTGGTAAGATGGGAACCGTTTGACGGATTGAACCGTCTGCACAGCCGGATCAACGATTTATTCGACGAGAACTTTGGCCGAGCCCGCGCCCTGCCATCGGCAACCGCGGGGGTCTGGTTACCTCCGGTGGACATCCTGGAAAGCAAAGACGCGTACTTAATCCGCGCCGAGCTCCCTGGCATGAAGAAGGAGGACTTCAACCTGGAAGTCAATGACGGAACCTTGACCTTGAGCGGCGAACGCAAAGCGGAGAGTTTGACCGATGGCGTCGAGTATCACCGCAACGAGCGGATTCACGGCAGGTTTTCGCGCTCTTTCCATTTGCCTCAAACCGTTAAGCAGGAAGAAATCAAGGCCAACTGTCGCGACGGGATGCTGGAGATCCACGTGCCGAAAGTCGAGGAGGCTAAACCGCGCCAGATCGCTATCAGCGGAAACTAAACAAGCTTCGGACCGCCAAGAAATCAAGAGGGGGAAGCCGAGCCGCGGCTTCCCCCTCTTTTGATCCGAAACAATTTTGGCCTTCACGGCGGCAGAGATAATCTGCGACCATGGTTAACGCGTTTCGCCCATCGGACCTAGGCTGCTTTAACTTCGATTTTTCTCGGCTTGGCCT
>JBGTCC010000556.1:0-5358 GCA_041749055.1 Thermodesulfobacteriota bacterium
GGCGGGTTAGCTTTCTTGAAACGGTTATAATAATAATCCCACTGCTGCATCATGAACGGCATCCAGCCGATCTCGTTTTCCACGCTGACAATTTTGAGTCCGGGATAACGTTCGAGCACGCCGTAAAAAATCATTTCAAAGACGTCGTCGATAACTTCTTTAAGCTTGAGATTCACGCTGCCGCGGTACGCCTCGACGCCGGTGCGCTTGTTCCCGAACACCGTCTGCTTGTGATAGCCGTGGCCGGTGAGAATGTGCAAATGCACCGGCATGTTGAGATCCTGCGACGCCGCCCAGAATTTATTATAGTGCTCCGAGTACAACGGTAGATCCGGATGGGGCGCTTGCCAAATCAGCGAACCTCTCAAGCCCGCCTTGGCGCAGCGTTCAAGCTCTTTCACCGCTTCATCGATATTGTAGACCGCGATCGCCGCGATGCCGATCAGCCGCTTCGGCGAACTGTTGCAATACTCGATCAGCCAATCGTTATAAGCGCGGAAGCTGACTTCCTGCAATTTGGCATCGTCCATTGCGTAGTGCGGTAGCAAATAAGTCGGATAAAGCACTTCGGCGCTCACCCCGTCGGTCTCCATCTCGGTGATCCGTTTCGACGGGTCCGATCCGCCGGGATGAGTCTGAAAGCTGCTGCCAATCTGTAACTTGGGAAAGCGCGGCACCTGGTCTTTGAATGAATTCGGCGCCCGTTCAGCCAAAATGTCCGACGGTTCCATCACATGAGAATCTGACGAGATGATAACTTCAAAACCTGCATCGCTTCCGTTCCCAGCCATAGTTTCTCCTCCTTCGCCGGTAGGAATTAATAAGGACGGTCTTTCCACAGGCAGCTCTACCACCAACCGCATTATACCGTCAAGTTGTTCCGCAACCCCTAGAAAGCTCCCGGGTTTATGAAGTTGCTCGGGACAAAACGAGGGTGAAGAGCGCCGCATAAAATGAAAGAGGCGCCCAGCAGCGCCTCTTTCATTTTTTCTGCGTCGAGATTACTTAGGTTGCGATACCAGGCGGAGGTAAGGCCGCAAGGCTTTCCATCCCTGGGGATATTTTTTCTTCGCATCTTCGTCCGAAACCGACGTAACGATGATCACGTCGTCGCCCTGTTTCCAGTTAACCGGCGTGGCCACTTGGTGCTTGGCGGTGAGCTGCATGGAATCCAAGACCCGCAGGACTTCGTCAAAGTTGCGTCCGGTCGTCATCGGATAGGTCAGCATCAGCTTGATCTTCTTGTCCGGCCCGACCATGAAGACCGAACGCACGGTCTGATTATCCGCGGCTGTGCGGCCCTCGGAACTACCGGCGGCATCGGGATGAATCATGTCATAGAGTTTCGCCACTTTCAGATCGAAGTCGCCGATGATCGGGTAGTTCACCGCATGACCTTGCGTTTCCTCAATGTCTTTGGCCCATTTCTTATGATCGGTCACCGGATCGATGCTCAGCCCCATCACCTTACAGTTACGCTTGTCGAATTCGCCTTTGAGGCGCGCCATGTAGCCTAGCTCTGTGGTGCAAACCGGCGTAAAATCTTTGGGATGCGAAAACAAAACTCCCCAGCCACTGCCGATCCATTCGTGAAAGTTAATCTTCCCTTCGGTAGTTTCCGCCGTGAAGTTCGGCGCCTCTTCGCCAATATGAAGTGCCATGGTATTTACCTCCTTGGTAAATAAAGCTGGTTAATTCTATATATCCTCTCCACCCTGAGTACCTAGCTGAGAGCTATCAGAATCGAACGTTTAGTCAACCATTGCCGATCCAAAATCCGCGCCGCGCGTGAGCTAAAACAGCCCTTCCTTTTCCAATTTCCTGACCACCCGGTCGTCGATGATGTCTTCGACCTTGAGCTTGCGGATCGGCTCGCTGGTACGGCCGAGTAACCGAATGACGTTGCGCAGGCCATCGGCATTGGGATAAATGCGCTTTTCAAAAAGCACTCGCATCATTTCATAACCGGCCTGGGCATCTTCGAGTTTCGTCAGCCGGAGCTCTTTCATCAGGGATTTTGCCACAAAGTTTTTGTTGGCCGGATTGTTGACGAAAGCGATCGACTCCACCATCGCCCGCAGCGCTCGTTCCGGTAGTTCGGGAGTTTTGTCGATCAGGCTGCGTTTCGCCATGACGCCCAAGCCCTGATACGGAATGCCCAATTTAATCAGGTCGGCCATGATGCGATATCCCTGGCGCTCCAGCTGCGCGCCGTAAGAGTAGCTCAAATAGCCGCCATCGATCACGTTCTGCGCGATCGCCTGTGCCTGCACCGACTGGTCGCCGAGGACGCGAAACTGAATCTTATCGCGCTCCGGATCGAGCCCCCAATGCTCGAAGGCGAGCATGGTGAACATCCACACGCCGCCGCCAATGCTCTGGACACCGATCCGTTTGCCCTTGAGGTCCGCCGGCGAACGGATGCTCTGATTGACTACGAACGCGCCGTCGAGCTTGTTGATCAAACCGGCAATGAAGGCGAGATCGAGCCCTCCGGCCATGGCGCCGATCGAAGTGCCGGTAGCGGAACCGATATGGAACTGCGTCTCACCACCGGCCAACGCCGACATGCCCACCTGCGCGTTACGCACATTGACGATGGTCGCATCCAAACCATGCTTCTGGAAAATCCCGGCATCACGGGCCACGAAAAGCACACCGCTGCGTTCATTTAAGCCGCCGTAGGTGAAGATCGCTTTATGCGGCGCCGCGGCGGCAAAGAGCGAAGCGGGACAAATTAGCGTAACCAAAATGAGAAAAGCCAGCTGCGGGTAAAATGAACGACCTTTCATATTGTCTCCCTTTATAGGTAAGCTCATGAAGTAATATCTTTGCCTGTTTCAAGTCGGCGGTGTCAAACCCTTCGCAGATCGTTCATAAATTTCTGCCCGCAATCTTCGCGCTTCCGCCTTCTATTCCTGTCATTGCCAAAGCCGGCTCAGAATGCATCATCGCGCTCGCCTTCGAGAGAACTTTTGGGAGTGAGAATCTTTCCAGCCAAATGTTTTAGAACTACCAGTGACGCAAGGCGCGGTTGCGTGACGGCGCCAGTTACCGGATGCGCGCACTCGGGGCAGAACTTGCGTTCGATTGTCAAACCCGCATTGAGGATATCGAGACCTCTAGCGCGGGCAGAGAAAAGGTGAAAGTAGAGCCCTGGCGTGGAACGCTCGACACCGTGATCCGCCCGCCGTGCAGCTCCACGAGGGAGCGGGTGATCGCGAGTCCCAGCCCCGTGCCGCCGGCGGTTTGGGGCGAGCGATCGGCGGCTCTGAAGAATTTGCTAAAGAGTTGCGCCTGATCCTCGGGCGAGAGGCCAATGCCGGTGTCGCTGACGTCCACGCGCACGAACCCATTGTCTCGTCGGGCAGCCACCGTGATGCTGCCTTCCACCGGCGTGTACTTATGGGCGTTGGAGACCAGGTTCGTGAGGATCTGCGTCACACGATCCGCATCGGCCCACACAGCCGGCAGCGCTTCCCCAAGGTCGAGCCTGAGCCGCTGCCGCTTGGCTTCGATCAGCGGGCGCAGCGAGCCGGCCACCTCAGGGATCAAACGGGCGAGGTCCAGGCTCGTGCGCTGAAGATCGATCTTGCCCGCCTCCATGCGCGAGAGATCGAGGAGATCGTTGATCAGCCCCAGCATCCGGTCCGCATTCTTCCTGACAATTGCCAGGCTCTCGCGATTCTCGCCGGCGATCTGCTCATCCTCGAGCAACAGCGCGGAGTACCCCTGAATCGACGTGAGGGGAGTCCGGAGCTCGTGCGAGACCATCGAGACGAACTCGGTCTTCAACCGGTTCGCCTCGTGGATGACCAGGTTCTGCTGCTCGAGCTGGTAGTTTTTCCGGCGGAGCTCCTCCTCCTGGAGCCTCCGTTCCTGTGCTCGTTCCAGTGATTCGGCCATTTGGTCGAAGGCGCTGGCGAGCTGGCTCAGCTCCCCTTGCCCCTGGGGAAGCCCGGTGCGCACGTTCACTTCCCCGGCGGCGACTCGCTTGGTCGCGCCGACGAGCACCTGGATCTGGCGCACGATAAACAGGTTTCCACCCAACCAGGCCGCGGCGAGCGCAAGGCCGGCGACGAGCCCCAACGCCGCAAGATTGCGGACGAGAATCCGGTTAGCGTCGGCAAACGCGACAGCGGTCGGAATGCCAATGCTTACGTACGCGTTCGCGCTTGGCGCGGTGCCGCCGAACGGCGCAAATGAAAACAGACGCGGGATGCCGTCCTCACTCACAGCCTCGGTCGTGCCGTTCCCTTGTTGAGCCGCAATAGCCTTTAAGACGAGAGACTCCGGCATGGGTTTGCCTACCCATTTCGCGTGGTCCGGATAGCGCGCCAGGATCGTGCTGTGGTGGTCGATCACGGTGAGCATTGAGCCGGCCGGCAGCCCCACTCGGCCAGCCAGCTCGTTGAGCCAGGTCACATCAAGCGCGGCGAACACCACGACCCCGACATCGCCCCCGGTGACGAGGACGGGATGGCCAAAGTTGAGCGTGGCCTTGCCGGTGATACGACCAATCTGATAGTCGCCGATGGCGAAGTCGCGGGTCTCCCAGGCGCGGCGAAAATAGCTGCGGTCGCCAACGTAAACTTCACCGGTCATCGGCAGGCCGCTGCAGAAGACGTTGCCGTCAGCGCCAATGACTCCCAGGTTGGCATAGTACGAATGCCGTGAGAGCAGATCCGCGAAGAGCGCGTTACAGGCGGCGGCGCGGTTGCGATCGCGCACCGGGGCGAGACGCGCCAAGCTCGCGAGGAGCTTGCGCGCGTTTTTGATTAGTCGCTCGTGATCCGCGGACACAATACGGGACAGCCTGAGCGCGTGCTCCTGCACTTGCGCCTTTCTGAACTGGCGCTCTTCCAGGTTTGTATAAAGCGTGAGCGCCAATGTTGGGACGACGGCGAGAAGGACGAGCAGCAACAGCCGGGCCCGCAGACTTGAAAAAAAAAGCTTTGCCATGATTCACGTGCCCTCTGCCCCCGCACGTTTTCGCAGCAACCACGTGTGCACGCGCGAGCGGATGTGCGCTGGAGCGAACGGCTTAGTTACGTAGTCGGTGACCCCGGCCGCGAATCCCGCTGCGGTGTCCTCTGCCCCCGCCTGCGCAGTCAGGAGCACCACGGGCACGTCGCGGAGGTAAGAATCTGCCTCGGCGCGCAGGGCCCGGCACACCTCCAGCCCATTGCGCCCGGGCATGTTCCAGTCGAGCAGAAGAAGGTCAGGGCGCTCGGCGCGGGCGATCTCCAGCGCCGCGTTGCCGTCGCTCGCCGACAACAGGCGAAAGCCCTCTGGCCGGAGTGTCATGGTCAAAAGACGCACAATGTCCGGGTCGTCGTCGACCAGCAAGATGGTCGC
>JBGTCC010000557.1:0-13021 GCA_041749055.1 Thermodesulfobacteriota bacterium
GGCGACCAATTTGCCGCGCAGCTCGCTGACCGTTTTGATGGTGGGCTTGGACATGACGAAATAATTCGGCAGCCGGGCGCTGAAAAAGATCGACTTCAGCGGCGCGCCTTTGGCCGCTAACCGCAGCGCCGAATCGGCGACGCCGTGATATTCGACCTCGCCGCTTAGCAGCGCGTTGTGAGCGATGTTGGGCAGCAGCGCCGGGAGTTCGAGTTCCAGGTTTTCGTCTTTAAGAAAACCGCGGTGCAGCGCGATGAACATCGGCAGATAACCCATGGAGCGCGACGGCAGCGCGAGACGGACTTTTTCCGCCGAGACAATGTTTGTTGCGGCCAGGAGGGTTAGCGCAAGGGTAAGGATTACGGTCAAGCCGTAGAGAGATTTGTCGGTCATGATCTGCTTTCGTGTCCAGCGACGAATTTGCGCTAGTATAGCGAGAAGTTGGTATGAAGCAACTCAGTTTAAGGTGCGAATCGCCGTGGAATTCCGCCGCCGCCGAGACTAGAATACGACGATAAGCCGAGATCTGAGTGGAGGACTGAATATGACATTGGGGCGTGTGTTGGTCGAGGAGTTTCAACCGGAAGTTTTGCAATGGTTGCGCGCGCGGGTTGACCTGGTGGTGGTCAATCCTTGGGTCGAGCCGCAGCGCTGGGATATCGAAGCGGCGCGCGTCGACGCGGTGATCAGCCGTAAGGGGCAAATCACCCGTGAGCATATGGAAAAGGGCGGCGGGCGTTTGAAAATCATCGCCCGAACCGGGGTTGGCGTCGATCCGTCGCGAGTCGACTTGGAGGCGGCCAGGGAACTCAAAGTTTGGGTGACCAATCAACCGGGCAGCAACGCCGTCTCGGTTGCCGAGTTGGTGTTTGGCCAGATGATCGCGCTGGTGCGCCACACTCATGCCGCGGACCGCGCGGTCAAAGACAATCGCTGGAGCGATTATCTCAAATTTATCGGCACCGAGCTCGCCGGCAAGACTCTCGGCATCGTCGGCATGGGCAACATCGGCACGCGCATGGCGATCCGGGCGCGCGCTTTCGAGATGGCTTTTCTCGTCTACGATCCTTACATCCCCGAGTCCCATGTGACCGCGCTGGGCGGCAAGTATGTTGGGCTTGGCGAACTTCTTTCCGACGCGGATTTCGTGACGATCCACTGCCCGCTCAATCGGGAGACCCGCGACATGATCGGCGCCAAAGAATTGGCGCTGATGAAGCCTTTTGCATTTCTCATCAATATGGCGCGCGGCGGCATCGTCGACGAAGCCGCGCTGTGCCAGACCCTGCAGCAGCGCAAGATTGCCGGTGCGGCATTGGACGTGATCGCTACCGAGCCGCCGGCCAAGGATCATCCGTTGTTCAAGCTCGACAATGTACTATGGACGCCACACCTGGGCGCGGTGACGCTGGAAGCCTCCGAGCGCGGCGAGTGGGGCGCGGCCCAAGAAGTCATTCGCGTGCTCGAAAGCAAGCGGCCGAAGAATCCGGTAGTCGATGCGGATGAAGCGCGACTGCTGCTGCCGGCGTAATCAAAGCCGTAAGGCGTGAAGGGTCCTTTACCCCTTACGTTTGTCTTACTTCCTCAGAGCTTTTTCCAATTGTCCATGATCGGCCGGCACGAGTGGTGGCGGCGTGTCGAACGAGTGACAGATAGGACTGACGAACGCGACGACGCTAGCGCAGTTTGGCTGTGCCGACGTGGACTTTGCCATCGCTCTGAAACTTAACGACGTTGACAGTGCCGGTGTATTCAGGCGATCCGGAGTAGTAGGCGTGAACGTCGCCATTGCCGACCGCAATGGACTGATTCCAATGGCCGAGGGCGACATAGTCGGCGCTGGTGGCGAGCAGCTCCTCGCGATGGATCAGCCAGGAGCCGATCAGGCGGTTGGGGTCGCGAGCTTCGTCGACATAATGGCCATGGGCGGCGGCAAGCTGCCAGCGGGTGCTGCGCGGCTGGGGATTGGCCAGCGGTGACATGTCAGTGTAGTCGACATGGGCGTGGCCCCAGATTTCCAAATCGAACTCCGGGAACATGACGGACTTGCCGCAGTTCAAGCCGAGAATATTGACATTGGAGACGTCGGCCAAGCCGCCGCGCCGATAGACCGAGTCGGGCGTGAGCGGATCGTGATTGCCCGGCAGAATGACTACACGCTTGCCGTAATCGCGCAGGATTCCCGCCGCGCGCTCTAGCAGGTCGACAGGTTGGCGGTGATTGTCGAAAGAGTCGCCGGCGAGCAGGACGATGTCGGCATCGACCTCGTTGGCTGCGGCCAACACCTGTGGCAAGACCGCTAATCGGTCTTTTTCACTGAAGCTGTCGTCGGTGCCGAGGTGCAGATCCGAGCTATGAACAATAGTCACTTCTGGGTGCGTTGCCATTTTTAGCCGTCCGGTTGCGAGAATTTACGAAACCGTAACAAAAGCGCCGGGAAAAGAAAAGCCAGCGGTAGCAATGCAACGGGCCGCTTGGCGGGGCTGGCTGCTGCCAGTCATGCGCTGGCGAAAGCGCGGCGGCGAAGCGGCGAGAACATACTTTGCTGGTCGCGGCCAACGTCTACATTCAAGTGAAGACCGTGGGGCACTGGGCAAAAAAAAGAGCAAGGCGGAGAGGGCCCCCTTGCTCTTTTTTCAATCAATCTAGTAGAAAGATTACTTGCTGGCTTTTTTCTCTTCGCTCATGGCGCCCGCTTTGGCGTCCGTGGCTTTTTCACTGGCCTTCTCGTCGCCTTTGGCTTTGGCTTTGGACTTGGCTTTGGACTTCTCGCCAGCCTTGGCATCAGCTGCCTTTTCATCCTTCATGGCCCCAGCCTTGGTATCAGCCTTCTTCTCTTCCTTCACGGCGCCAGCCTTGGCGTCGGCCTTCTTCTCTTCCTTCATGCCATCGGCGGCAATTGCGGCAGAGGCTAAAAACATCGAAGTAACAAATATGCTCAAAAATCTTTTCACTAGAAATTCCCCCTAAAAATGTTTGTTGTTATATTGAACGAAGCGTTGAGGTCTCGCCCTCCACTCAACCAAATTTCAAAGCGTTCGTTCTGGTGACTTTGACGTGTGCGACAGCTTTCTATTCACGCTGGATGAGTTTATATATTGATCGGCGTCGCTTCTCAAGCTTAAACAGCTGGCGTATCTGTAGCTAAATATTTGAAATCTAGGGGGTTTTTCGATGTCGGAGGGGTTAACGATTGCCCAAGGGAATAACCAATTGGCCTTATTGCCGCGCATGGCGAACCGTCATGGTCTGATCGCCGGCGCCACCGGCACCGGCAAGACGGTCACTCTGCGGGTGATTGCGGAGAGTTTTAGCCGGATCGGCGTGCCGGTGTTTATGGCCGATGTCAAAGGGGACCTGTCCGGCATGGCGCAGGCGGGTGTGGAGAATCCTAAGATCTCGGAGCGGCTCGCCAAGCTCGCCATCGATGGGTTTCAATTTGCCGCCTATCCCGTGGCCTTCTGGGATCTCTTCGGTGAACAGGGCCATCCGGTGCGGACCACAATCTCGGACATGGGGCCGCTCTTGATGGCGCGCTTGCTCAATCTCAACGAGACTCAGAGCGGCGTGTTGACGATGGTCTTCAAGATCGCCGATGACAACGGCATGCTGCTGCTCGATCTAAAAGATCTGCGCGCTATGCTGCAACATGTCGGCGACAACGCGGCGCGGTTCAAATCCCAATATGGCAATGTCTCGGCGGCGAGCGTGGGGGCGATTCAGCGCGGCTTGTTGGGACTCGAAGAGCAGGGCGCCGACAAGTTTTTTGGCGAACCGGCGCTCGATCTCGAAGATCTGATGCAGACCGACAGCCGGGGGCGCGGTGTCATCAACATTCTTACCGCCGATAAACTCATCAATGCACCCAAGCTTTACGCGACTTTTCTGCTCTGGCTGCTGTCGGAACTTTTCGAGCGTTTACCGGAGGTGGGCGATCCGGAAAAGCCCAAGCTAGCGTTCTTTTTCGATGAAGCGCATCTGCTGTTCAACGATGCGCCCAATGCCTTGCTGGAGAAAATCGAGCAGGTAATTCGCTTGATCCGTTCCAAAGGCGTCGGGGTCTACTTCGTGACGCAGAATCCCATCGACGTGCCCGATGTCGTGCTCGGCCAGTTGGGCAATCGCGTGCAGCATGCGCTGCGCGCGTTCACGCCGCGGGATCAGAAGGCGGTGAAAGCCGCGGCGCAAACCTTCCGCCAGAATAAGGACATCGACGTCGAGTCGGCAATCACCGAACTGGGCGTCGGCGAAGCGCTGGTGTCGTTCCTTAACGACAGAGGCCAACCGACGGTGGTCGAGCGCGCGCTGATCTATCCGCCGCAAAGTTTCCTGCCGCCATTAGCCGCCGGCGAGCGCGAGCAGATCGTCAAAGGATCGACGCTCTATGGCCATTATGAAAAGATCGTCGACCGGGAATCGGCCTACGAGATGCTCAAGGCCCGCGCGCCGCAGGCAGAAGCCGGTCAAGCCCCGGCGCAAAGCGGCGGTGGATGGCAGGGCGAAGCCGGGAAACTGCTCGGCGCTCTAAGCAAAAGTGCCGCGCACGCGATCGGTAGCCAGGTTGGCAGAGAAATTATCCGCGGCGTCTTGGGTTCGATCTTCGGCTCTTCTACGACGCGAAGAAGACGTTAAATATAGATTGCCCGCGCCCTTCGACCAGGCTCAGGGCAACCGGCAACGCAAAAATCACAAAAAGGATATCGGAATCCTAGGGGCGGTTTCAACCCCACCCTCTTACTGCTGCGTGCTTTGCGGCCATTCCCCGCTTACGGTCTGTCCACCGGCAACGGCTCGTAGATCATGTCGCCGCGAATGGCGTAGACGGGTGTAATAGTTTGCTTGGCTGGGATCATGCCTTTTTGCGAGTCGAGCGCTTGCCACTCGCGGTCGTCAATTTTCAGAACCGAGATTTCCGCCTGATCGCCGACGCGCAGGCTGCCGAGCTGCCCCGTTCGGCCCAGGAGCTTGGCGGCGTTGGCCGTCGCCATTTCCACCACCTGATTCAGCGAAAATCCCAGCGCCATCAACTTTGCCATGGTCGTCGGCAGATCGTACACCGGGCCGGCGCGGTTGCCGCGGTGGCCGTCGGTGGAGACGCCATCGGGATGGAGTCCCTGATCGAGTACTTTGCGGGCGACGTCGAAATTCAGATTATGCAGGCCGTGGCCCACGTCCATAAGCACGCCGGTTGCCTTGGCGTCGCGCACCTGCGGCCAGAGTTTGCCGTTGGCGTCGAGCAAGCCGCCCGGATGCACCGTGAACATGTGGGTGATGATATCGCCGGGCACGAGATACTTGAGCACGTCGCCGATCGCTACCGGCTCGGTGCCCTTGGTCCAACTCTCGCCGACATGAAT
Organism: Thermodesulfobacteriota bacterium; assembly: GCA_041749055.1. Classification (GTDB taxonomy): domain Bacteria; phylum Desulfobacterota; class Binatia; order UBA9968; family UBA9968; genus DP-20. The sequence goes on from JBGTCC010000557.1 coordinate 5,358, forward strand.
CAACAAAGGTATCTTGAGCGTGTCGCCGAGTTTGCGGGCGCGCTCCAGCGGCTTCAACCCCTGCGCTCCCAGGGCGCCGCCGGTGGCCATGATTTTAATACCGACGATGATGTCGCGGTTGGCTTCGACAGCCTGCTCGATCTTCGCTTCGTCGATCAAGCGCGGGTCGGCAAGGATGCTGTAGCCGGGACCGCTGACGCCGCCGAGGGTCGACAGATTGATATAATTCAGCACCCGCGTCTGGGCGTTGTCGGTGACGTAATTGCGAAAGACATTGAGCAACGTATGCCCGGCGCTGCCGGCGTCGACCACAGTCGTCACGCCCGAGCCGACGCCAAAAATATCCGGGTCGACACCAAATGCGCCGAGCCCTTTCATCAGGTGGAGATGGACGTCAATCAACCCCGGCGTGACGATGCAGCCTTTGGCATCGATGACGGATGCACCGCCAGCGTCGAGATTCGCGCCGATCGCATCGATCTTGCCGTCGACGACGCGAATATCGAGCGAGCCATCTCTGGTGCTCGCCGGGTCGATGAGTCGGCCTCCTTTGAGGAGGTAATTGGATAACGTTCGATTACTCATATTGCGTTCTCACATCTCTAGGGCGTCCCTTTGCGTTCTTTGCGGCCGATCTCCCGTATACATCGCGCTTCCGCTCATGTGGTGTAGTACGCGTTCTCCTTCACGTAGCCTTCCGTCAGATCGCAGCCCCAGACGCGTGCCGAGGCTTTGCCGATGCCGAGCTCGACGCCGATGGCAACTTCGGGCTGGCTGAGATATTTCCGCAGCGCTTCCAGATCGCAGTCGACAGGGGAGCCCTTTTTGAAAACGGCGGTGGCGCCGAATCGAATGTTGACCTTGGCCGGCTCGATGCTTGGATCGAAGGATTTGCCGACAGCCATGATCACCCGGCCCCAGTTGGGATCAGAGCCGTAGACGGCGGTTTTCACCAGCGGAGAATTGGCGACCAACTTCGCGACTCGTTTCGCCTGCGCTGCCGTCTTCGCGCCGCCGACATCGACGGTGATGAGTTTGGTCACGCCCTCGCCATTGCGGGCGATCTCGCGGGTGAGATATTCGCACACCTGGAACAGTGCCTTTTCAAATTGCGGCAGCTTCACTTTGCCGGCGAGTCCGTTGGCCATCAGTACGACGGTATCGCTGGTGCTGGTGTCGGTGTCGATGCTCATGCAGTTAAACGTCCGGTCGACGACGCGCTTGAGCATCGGCTTGAGCGCCGGCTTCGGCAATTCGGCATCGGTCATAAGGTAAACCAACATGGTCGCCATGTTCGGCTCGATCATGCCGGCGCCCTTGGCGATGCCGGCAATGGTTGTTTTGCCGACGCGCACCGAGATGTATTTGGGGTACATGTCGGTGGTCATGATCGCTTCGGCGGCGAGTTTTAGATTATCCGGCTTCAGCTCGCCGCGAATGCCGATTAGGCCGGTGCGAATCTTATCCATCGGCAGCGGCCGGCCGATGACCCCGGTGGAGAAGGGCAGGACATCGTAGGGATCGACGCCAAGCTCTGCGCCGACGATGCGGCAAGTCTCCACGGCGTTGTCGATGCCTTGCCTGCCCATGGCGACGTTGGCGTTCTTGCTGTTGATCACCAGCGCCTGGACAAATCCATCGGCGATATGTTTTCGCCCAACGATAACCGGCGCGCCGGGAAAACGGCTGCGCGTAAACATTGCCGCCGCCCGCGCGCGCACAGTGGAAAAGATCACCGTCAAGTCGAGCGTCGAGTCCTTGATGCCGACGTTTTTGGCGAGGGCGAGAAAACCTTGAGGATGATGAAACTCTTTGGGTTGAAGATGCTGGCGTTGCAACTCGTTTTCCATGTGTAGCTCTCTCCAGTACATTGATTGCCATGAAGCGTGTGGAAATTAAAGCAAAAACTTGCGTCCCCGGAAAGGCGTTCGACAGCGAGACTTATTGGCGACGAAGATTGGCGAGCCAGCGGCTGACGGCTTGTTGTGAATGAAGGCACACGCGCGGCCCGTGAAAGCGCTTAAAAAGTTCCCGGTGGCCTGCGAGCGATCGCAGATCGTTGCGGTCATAGTAGTGTGATGCCCACTCGATAAGTGCTCTCAATCCTTGCTCCGACTGCTCTCTGCCCATGTGTTGTTTGCTCTCCGACCCACGAGCGAGGAGCCGCTCTCTACAGGTCGGCCAATCCAAATCCAGCCATAGGAGCAAATCCGCTTCGTCCACATATCTTTCGGCAAGTTCGCCAAAAACGCCTTCGACTATCCACGAAGGATGTTGTTTAGAATCGGCAATCAACTGCTCTAGCGCTGCCGGAGATCGTTTCTCGTTAAAGCCTGCCGGTTGCCAGAAGATTTCGTCCAGATGGACAACTGGCACACCGCTGTGCACAGCCAATTGCGTCGCGAGCCAGGTTTTGCCGCTGCCGCTATTGCCGATGATGATTGCCTTCATTGGCCCGCGACCGTTTATTCACGTTTCTTGTGAGTCGTTTCGCACACAAAATACAACCGCTCCGACAGATCCGATGGCCGCGCCCCTTCGGGGTCGAAAACTTTGACGACTGTGAAATAGCTTCGCAAAGAAGTCAAAATGCGCTGCATCGGAAACGCCGTCTCTTCGATGGTCTCGGCGATGAGTTTATAGTCATCTCGTTTGCGGTGCTCAAAGATTTTTACGTCCCATGCGAATACTCCCCCACGCCCGCCGTTCACTCTGATGACCACTAGATCCCGGCCGAACTGTTTAACCCACGGTGGACCATCGACGAGGCGTTGCAGCTTGCCGATAGTATTCACGTCAAAAACAAAAACTCCGCCGGCATCGAGATGGCTGGCGACGCAACGAAAAGTTTTTTTCCAGTCAGAAAATTGATGGAGGTGATTGATCGAGTCGAAGGCGCAGACGATGGCGTCGAACCGGCGGTCGAAATGAAAGCTCGTTATGTCCTGTCGGAATAGCCGGATATGCGGCAGCCTCGCGCGCGCGATTGCGAGCATGGGCCGGGAGCGATCGAGGCCGGTGACATCGTAGGATTCTGACAAGCGGCCCAATATGCCGCCAGTGCCGCAGGCGATGTCCAACAGCGTCTTTGCGCGCGGATGGTGATGCTCGATGAGATCGCGAATGTAATTCGCCGCCTCCGCTCGATCGCCCATGACCGGGTCGTAGAACCTTGAGAATCTGTCGTAGGGTGTCATCAGTTAGGGTCTTACTTTGAGCGCAGCGTTTTCGCGTCAGCATGGAATGTTTTCCACGGTCCGAAAGATTTCTCGTCGATGGTTATTTCAAGCGGCAAAAACGGTTGAAGCTAACGCAGTTCCGGATTCATCCGGTGCATTACCGTTGCTTGCGGTTTGCTAGCATCTTCAGCGCAGCATGTTTAACGTTCATGTCCCGGTCTTCAAGCAGCGCTTCTATCTCCATGGGAAATCTTTGCATCGCGGCCTGCGCTGCGTCCTCGGCTAATCTTTTAATCGCCAAGCTGCGAATCCTCGGCTCCGTATCCTTAAGAAGCTTTCGGTAGACTTCGAGGTGATCGCGCGTCTCGGCCAACCGGGCGAAACAAGCGAGGGCGTCGAAGCGCATGGCGGGGTCGTCATGGACTAAGCATTTCAGATAGACCGCGGTGACTTCGTCCTTTTTCGCAGTGAAGCGCCAGAGGTTGAGCAGGATGGCGTGCTTTAGTTCCGAGCCGCCATGCTCCAGCCGTTCGAGTAGCAGCGGCAGGATGCGATCGTCCCTGAGATTGCACAGCGCGTTCACCGCCGTTTGCCGAACTCCCTCGTCGCTGTCATAGAGCCGCTCGATCAGGGGAATTCCCGCCTCAAGGTTTCCCTTCCATCCCAAGGCGAAGGTTGCGTGGAGTCTCAGATCGCGATCCGCACTGGCGATATCCTTGAGGAGCTTGTCGATCAACGATTGAGCATCTTTCAACAACGGACCCATGACGCTTATCTGGATCGCGGCGTGCTGGCGAATTTCTTCGTCTTCCGCGCTATCGGTCATGATTTCATACAACGGCCCAATGCATTGTTCATTGGCGAAGGTGCCGAGCACAAATAGTATTTCTCTTTTAAGCTCCCCGTCGGCGTGCTTGAGAGCTCTTAAGAGCACAGGAATCGCCTGATCGCGCTCGTCAATGAACAGGTCGACGGATGCAACATAATTCTGAGCTTTCTCAAGAATCCGTTGTTTCGAGTCGAATTCGACTACGCGGGAAGTTTTTTTCATAAAAAATCGGGATCGTGAGGATGTATCACTATTCACGCATGGTGAATTCCAATTCCAAGCTTTGGAACGACATGACATCCGACAACTATCAGATCGCGCTCCACGCCGTCCAGCTCCGCGACCCGCGGCAAAACGCCCCAGCGGTGAAAGCCGAATTTCTCGAATAACCGCAGGCTAGCGTAGTTATGGGCGAATATGAACCCGAGGAGAGTTTTTAACCTCAATCGCGGCGCTTGCTCGATCGCTTGAGAGAGCAGCGCGTTGCCGATACCTCGGCGCGGCCGATTCGTAGCCACGTCAATGCTCAACTCGGCGGGGGCATGATACGCGGGACGGCCGTAGAAAGATTGGAAGCTCAGCCAACCCGCGATCTCCTCGATTTCCACAGCGACCCACAGTGGTCGTTGCTCCGGATCGTGATCGCGAAACCAGCGGCGCCGGCTGTCGACGGATACCGGCTCGGTATCTGCCGTGGCGGTGCGCCGTGGGATCGAGGCATTGTAGATCGCGACCATGGCGGGAAGATCAGATTCTATGGCGTCGCGGATTGTCATGCTACTTAGGTTCACAATCTGCGCTCGGTGCCGACAATCCCCGATACTTCAGACAACGTCGAAATACTTTTCCCTTGCCATTCACGCGCTTCGCGCCGGACCTCGCTGTGGGATTCAGATGATTTGATCAACACCGAATGCATGCCGACCTGCGCGGCGGCGGCTAATTCATAGTTTTCACCGTCGGCGATGTATAGGCATTGTTCTGGTGTGACGCCAAGACGTTCGCAGGCGAGATGATAGATTTCCCGAGCCGGTTTCTTGATCCGTTCACGGCTGGAGAAGACGGTGGAATGGAACAGTTCGGCGAAAGCGGTCTCCGGCCAGACGATGGGGATTTCGATGGAGCAATTGCTGAGCAAGCCGATTTTAAAACCGTCGTCTCTTAGTTGTGCCAAGGTCTCGACGGCGTCCGGCTTGGGCGTGAGCGCGCGCCGAGTGAGTTGTAGACGGGTTTCAACTGACTTGGTCATTTGCTCGTCTGTCACCGACACGCCGATGATATTGCAAACGTAATTGATGCTCGCCTCGACGGTTTGAAACTCGCCCAGACTTCGCCGGTCGGTCAGTTGTCGCCAGTGCTGCATGAAGGGATCGTAGGGTAAACCGAGCGCCGCGGGGAACTCTGCATGGTTCGATCCGGCGGAAGCCGCGGCGAAGTCGTCGACGATGGTACCAAACAAGTCGAAGATAATTGCTTGAAACTTCATCTAACGAACCTTTGCGTACACAAAACAATCCCTTGGCTCGAGTGAGACGTTCGGATGAACGATATATCGACTAAGGATACCTTCGCGCCGCATGCCGACTTTTTCCAAAACGCGTGCTGAAGCTTCGTTCTCCACATCGCACACAGCCCAGACGCGGTAGACGGATTCGAGATTTCTCGCCCAGTCTACGACAGCATTGGCGGCCTCGGTTGTATAGCCACGATTCCAAAAGTTTCGACTCATGACATATCCGATGTCTGTCGCGTGTTCACGCACGCGGCAAGCGACCATTCCGATTGCCCGATCTTCCTCAGCGCTTGTGATCGCCCACGAATACTCTTCGCCGGAATCCCATCTGGCGAGCCGGGACTGCAGGAATGGCGCAACTTCAGTTCTATCCTTGTACGGCCGCCAGGTCACATACCGCGTTACCTCTGAATCGCTCGCATAGTTGTCGAAAATAGCCTCGGCGTCAAACATCCGGGGATGCTGGAGTACTAGGCGCGTTGTCGCGATTGCCCTGGGCGGCTCGATGGCAGAGGTCTGTCCCATGAATAATTTCTCGATGGATATTTGTGGCGTCTCGTCAAAAAACATCCATGGTCGGAAACCTAGCTTCGCCATTTATACAGTCCCATAGATACACGGCAAGGCCAAGATCGCCGGTCCAGAGCGAATAGCGCCGCTGGCCGTATTCTCTGGCATGGCGCTCGCTTTGCCCGATGGCATGCATGGCGAAGGCGCGCGCACGTTGGAGCCATTTGTCGTCACCCGCGCGGCGATAGAGCTTGAGGAAGGAATAACCGTTGCCGGCGGTGCCGTGACAGAGGTTGGAGCCTTTGATTAGCGGTCCGGCGTGCCAGATGAGTTCGCCGGCCTTGATCAGTAAGCCGTTAAAGTTGTCATTGGCAGCCGTCGGCAAATCGGCAAGGCAATTTATCATGCCGGGCGCGCCGTGACAGTGTTGAACGAGCAAGTTGCCGCCGCGCACATCGGGCGGCCAATTGGCATAATCGCCTTCGACGTTAGCGGTTTTTTCCAGGGTGTCGGCCGCGAGTGAAGCTACCAGCGTAACCGTCTCTGGATCGAGCAGCTCACGACCTTTGATGATCGAGAAAACGTTGGCCGCGAAACCGTGCACGGCACCGAGGTAAAGACTGGTCTGGCCGTAAAGGTCCTGCGTCCAGGTGTAGCAGTCGAGACCACTAACTTTGACCGTGTCGCTGAGGATGCGCGCGGCACTGCGCGCGTAGAGCTCTTTCCAGCGCAATTCCTGAGTGAACTCATACATGAACAGTGTCGCCAGCATGGTTCCCGGCGCGCCCCACATGAACTCTCTGGCGGGGTTCTCCGTGTTGCGTTCGACCGCAAGGAAGATCTCGTCGGCGAGTTCTTTAGTCGGATCGATCCGCCAACCGACGAGCTGAATACCGACATCACCCATCAAATAGGAGAATGAATTGGGTTCCGACAAGTTCAAGTCCGCGCGATTCTGACCCGCCAGCTCGGCAAGCGTCTTTAAATAATTGTGCGCGACTTCAGTCGCCCCAACTCGATTTAGATAGCTCAATGCCCAAATCGCGCCAGCCGCGCCGAAATAAAGCATTTTAAACGGGCGCTCGGCGCTTGGCCGATCAAGCGGATGCACCGGCCACAGGCGGCGCGGATCGAACCGAGCGTGGGTGTCTCGGACGATCCGATCGATGGCTTCACGTGCCATTTCCTGGTTCCAATCTCTGGCGATAAGCGATTCATGTCTTGCAGCTTCGTACATGAGAATGCCTCGATATCATGCGATGTCGTAAGCAAGGACTTTCGATTCGGTGTTGTTGGAATCGAGAACGGTTCGTCCCATGAGGCACTTAGTCGACCAAGTTAGCTTGAGGTGCCAACGGCAATCTTAGAGAGACAAAACTGTTCGTTATGAAACCAGCAGGTATCGCTCGCCTCATGCTTGTCTCGGCGGAGCGACCGGACCGACTTCTCGTCGCCTCGCTTGAATGCTTCCTTCAACTTCTCATTCAAGTCCGCGTCACGAGCGCCGGCGCAAGGAAAGATCCCGACCTGAGCGACGAACGAGGCTGCGAAACCCACAAGTTCACGCGTGATCTTGATTATAGCTCCTTCCGTGCCACCTTCATCGCCGGTAACCGTCAGCGGAAGAATGAGT
>JBGTCC010000558.1:0-8457 GCA_041749055.1 Thermodesulfobacteriota bacterium
CTCTGGCCGCATATGACGGTGTTTAAAAACGTCGCCTTCTCATTGAATCTTCGCAAGTTTCCTAAGGATGAGATCCGGCGGCGCGTGTTGGCTTGCTTGGATCTCGTCGGGCTCGGCGGGCGCGAGGAGCGTTATCCGTCGCAGTTGAGCGGCGGCCAACAGCAGCGGGTTGCCTTGGCACGCAGCATCGTCCTTGAGCCGCGCTTGATCTTGCTCGACGAGCCGCTCAGTAATCTCGACGCCAAACTGCGCGAGGAGATGCGCGTCGAACTGAAGAAGCTGATCAAAAAAGTCGGCATCAGCGCGTTGTACGTGACCCATGACCAGGAAGAGGCGTTTGTAATTTCCGACAAGGTTATTGTCATGAACGCTGGGAAAATTTTGCAGTATGACACGCCGGATGAGCTCTACAGCCATCCGTCCGATCCGTTTGTGGCGTCGTTTATCGGTCATTCGACTTTGGTCGAAGGCAACGTGATCAAGGCTGTGGGTGGCGAATGCGTGGTGCAGGTTCCCGAGTTCGACAATGCGACGCTATTCTGCGCCGCTCCTAAGATCGGTATTGCCAGCGGGCCGTGCAGCGTGGTGATCAAGAACGGCGATTTGCGCTTGAGCCATGAAAAGTTCGCCGCCGACGCCATCAACGTTCTCGAAGGCACCATGGTGAGTAGGGACTACCGCGGCGGTTTGACCGATCACCGAGTGCAGATCGGTGCCAAAGAAGTGGTCGTCACCTCACACCGGCTATGCCCGATGATTAGTGTCAACGGCGAGAGCGGTAAAGTGTTTCTCTGCATCGAAAAATCGGCAATCAGCCTCATCCCCCAACCCGCTTCCCCGTAGCATTTAAGCAACCCCTAGGAGAATCGCCAGCGTGACTTGGAAAGCAAATCGGCTTGCCCTGCGGCAGGGAAGTTTGTTCCCGCTATTCGCCAGTACCGTCGCCGGTGTCGTGATCATCACACCCGTCCTGGTCGTCATGTGGCGCAGTTTCACCAGCGGCAAATTGGGCTTCACCGTCGGCCTTAACGTCAATAACTATCTGCGCGTTTTTGCCGACAAAGATATTTGGCCGATGCTCAGCAATTCGCTGGTATACGCCGGCGGGTCGGCGCTGCTCGGCACCGGACTCGGCGCGCTCTTGGCGTGGATCGTGGCGCGGACCAACACACCGGGTAAAGGTCTGGTCGAGCTGATGCCGCTATACCCGCTGCTGATGCCGCCGATCATGAAAAACATCGCGTGGATCCTCCTGCTGGCGCCGAAGTCGGGCATCTTAAACGGCATGCTCGACCAGTTTCTCGGCATCACCTATCCGGTCTTCAACGCCTTCAGTATGGCGGGGATGATTTGGACCTTCGGCATCGCCTGCGTGCCGTTAGGCTACTTGTTCCTGCTGCCGGTGTTCTTATCTTTCGATCCGTCGTTGGAAGAGAGCGCCTATATCGCCGGCAGCCGGCCGGTGCATACCATGCTGAAAATCACCTTTCCCTTGGCGCTGCCGGCGTTTATCTCGGCCTTTGTGCTGAATTTTCTGCGCGCGCTGCGTTCTTTCGAGACGCCGGTGTTGCAGGGGACGCCGGGCAATATCAAAGTATTTGTCAGCCGGGTTTACGACTCCATGGCTCTAGAGTTCAACACCGGGCTGGCCACGGCGTATAGTGTCGTGCTGGTCATCTTGTCGGTCATCACGCTTTATTTCTACGTGCGCGCAACGCGCTTCTCCGAGCGCTATGCGACCATCACCGGCAAAGGCTATCGCGTCCGCGTCATCGACATCGGTCCGTGGAGGTACGTCACCTTCGCCGCGGTCTGCCTGTACTTTCTCGTCGGCATCGCCATCCCGTTCGTGGTGCTGATCGTCGTGTCGATCATTCCGTATTTCGACTACGAGACCTTCATGAACTTTCCGGCGTATATGGGATTGAACAACTACCGTACCGTGCTGCGCCATAGCAGTTTCATCAATGGCTTGCGGAACTCAGTGCTGCTGTCCGTGGTCATCGCCTTGGTTACCGTATTCGCGGCCATCGTCATGGCCTTTACGATTCATCGCACCCGCGCCTTCGGCACCAAGATTTTTGAATTCATCGGCACCTTGCCATTGGCCTTTCCGCCGCTGGTGTTATCCGTCGGCCTGGTGATCATATTTATCGGCACGCCGCTGTATAACAGCCTGTGGGCGCTCGGATTGGGCTTGTTCGTCGCCTACTTTCCTTACGCCTTCCGTAATGCCTCCGGTGCCATGGTTAATATTCACAAGGAACTGGATGAAGCGGCTTGGGTCCATGGAGCTAAATGGCGCCATGTATTTTTCAAGATCACGCTGCCGATTCTCAAGCCCGCCGTCGGCGGCGCGCTGTTCTATATTTTCATCGAAGCGATACGCAACGTCGACGTGGCCGTGCTGTTGACCGCGCCGGGACTCGAATATGGCCCGGTGACCTTGTTCGAATATTTTCGTGTCGGCCAGTGGGCCGAGGCGGCCGCCGGCGGCGTAATCTATTTAATTATCTTGATTGTTGCCGTGTCTGTGGCTAAATTCGCTTTCAAAATGAAGTTCAGTCTGTGACGGTTGGTCCGATCAACGAATTCAAACCAGGGGAGGGTAGCATGCAAAGGAAACCGACGATGGTCATGGCCATCGCTTTGTCAGCGAGCTTGTTTGTTGGCCCGGCATTTGGCGCCGAGAAAGCGCCGGCCAAAGACACCGTGAAAGACGCCGCGAAGGCACACGCTGGCGCGGCCCAGAAGGCCGGCGGCCGACAGGTGACGAGCGAAACCGCGAGCGCGACGGCCACCGCCAAAGCCGCCAAGGCGTTTGCCCAAGTGAGCGCCGAGCTTTATCCCAAGGCCAAACAGGAAGGCAATCTGATCGTTTATTCCGTCTGGGATGTCGAGCATCTCAGAGTGATCACCGAGGCGTTCATGAAACGCTATCCGGGGATCAAGGCGACCTTTTGGCAAGGCAGAAATCCCGAAATCGTCACCCGCGCGCTCACCGAGTTCCAAGGCGGGCAGGCGAGCTTCGATGTCGTGCTTTCCGACAATGCGCCGGCGGTGATTCGCGCTGCCGGGGCGATCATGGATTACAACACGGTGCAGCGCGATGTCTTGTATCTGCACGATCCCAATATGGCGACAGTGAGTTTGCAGATCCAGGCGCTGGCTTACAACACCAAGAAAATCAAGCCGGCGGATTTGCCGAAGAGTTGGGAAGAAGTGGCAACTCCCAAGTACAAGGGCATGATCGCACTTGACGACCCCATGCGCGCCGGGCCGCTGAGTTCCATGCTCGCCGGTTTAAAGACTCAATGGAAGGACGATGCGCGCTTTAATAACTTTCTGCGCAATCTAAAAGCGCTCGGCGTGCCGGTGCATAAGAGCACCAGCGCAATGTTCCGTCTGGTGATCGCCGGCGAATACGCGATTTGCATGCCGGCGCTGCTTCATGATGTCATGGAGGAGATGGCTAAGGGGACGCCCGTAGGCTATGTGAAAACCGTGCCGCCAGTGGTGTTCCCACGCCAAGCAGCTATTTATGCCAAAGCGCCCAATCCCAACACGGCGAAACTTTTCGCTGAATGGCTGATCTCGGATGAGGGACAGAAAACCACCGATTCCATCGGCAGAGAAACTTCGCGTAACGATTTCAAGTCGAAGACGTCAATTGAATCGGCCTTTGGCAAGAACATGAAACCGCTGCCGGTCACCGATCAACAGTTTCTCGAAGATCCCAAAAGCTGGCTCGATAAGTATGTCAAGCCGGTTTGGGAAGGGTAGTCGTGACTTCAGTCAATCCTTCTTGGCAAAAGGGGAAACCGGCGGATATCGCACCCGCCGGTTTCCCCGTGTGTCGTAAAACTATTGGAAAATTCGCCGCGGGGGTTCGGGCCATTCTCTAGAAATACGCGATACGGTGTGGTAATTTCACCGGACTCGTTAGAGCGTTTGGCTCCATGCGTCAAATCCGTTAAGCAAACAAGCTCAGAGATGCATGATTTTCTGGCGTCGATCGCCAGAGCTTGAACTTAGACCGATCCGGAGAGATGGCCGAGTGGTCTAAGGCGCACGCCTGCTAAGCGTGTTTACGGTTAACTCCGTAACGAGGGTTCAAATCCCTCTCTCTCCGCCATTTTGCCTTGCGGCATTGGTATTTACATATTCCAAATTTCAAATCTCGGAAGATCTGGAATTGGGAATCTGCCATTTGGAATTGAATAAGCGCCCGTAGCTCAATTGGACAGAGCACCAGACTACGAATCTGGGGGTTGGCGGTTCGACTCCGTCCGGGCGCACCATCCGTTACTGATCATTTTTAGCAACTAAAGAAAGAGGCGCTCACGATGTTACGCTATAGGTTTCCCCTCGGGGGGCGGTTTGTCTGGCTTTTTACTCTTGCCACAACCCTCGGCGGTTGCACCACGACTTCGGAACAGGTGCCGGCGTTTCATTCCAGCCGCCAAGAGCGACCCTCCGGCTTTGTCGATCGGTTTCTTGATACTTTTTCCGAGCGAGAGTGTAACGTTGGCCGGTTTACCTGTTCCTACGGCTTGGGTTCCGCCGGGGAGGCTTGTGATTGTGTCGGCCCCGGCAACGTGGTTTTCAAGGGTTACACGATCAAATGAACCAGTATCGCAAACTTGTCGTTGTCGACAAACACCATTTTGCGCTGTACAAGTTTCGATCCCGCGTTGCGATGTGATTTAAGGCCATTCCTCGCCATCCAGCGCCCTCGCGGCGTGGTCAACGGTTACGGTGAGATCCCCTGCTTCGAGTTGAGGTTGTCCGCCAGGGAGGCATGCTTGTTGCTCTCAACGCAATTCTTCGGGTGTCTAGGAGCAATGGTTAACGGTCAAGACAAAAAGATTTTAATTGTTGAAAAGCAGCCCAACTACACCCAGCAGCTGGTCAAGCAAGTCATCTTTGCCGGACTGTCTCCGGTGGTCGCGGTGACCGGTGAGGGCGGCATTCGCAAGGCTATTGAGCACCATCCTGATTTGATTTTGCTAGAGCTCGATCTAGCCGACATGGATGGGCTGCGATTTGTCTCATTGATACGAGAACGCCCGAGCCTGCAGAATATTCCGATTGTCGCCATGAGTATCGTCGGCCAAATGAAAGCCGCGGCGCTCGCGGGCGGCTGCAACGATTTTTTGGTTAAGCCGGTGAAGATGATCGAACTGATGGCGCATATCCGGAAGTTTCTCTCCGGATCTCCCGCAGCGCCGCTGAAGTCGCCAGGCTAGTCTGGCGGCTGTTGCCATGCTGCCATAAAACGTTCTTCTAGGCCTCTTTGGGGACGTGGAACTCGCAAAAAATGGGTTTCCACTTTGTCAATTAACACCGGAACCAGTTTTTGGTGTGAACTCTGCAAAGAGTGTTCTGCAGCAGACCGCCAGCGCGACCGACGCTCGCGCTGCCAGTCGGAACGACAAAAACATCCATCCCAGCAAGCTTACGGCAGCGCCTAGGGCGGTGACGATCGGGGACTCCAGTTCGATGCCGTGGACGATGCAATGAGCAGCCATTTTCATAATTTTTTCTGATGGACTGTAGCGGCTTATGCCGAGCCGTTCTCGTAACCACCCCAAATTGCTCTCGTGGACGAGACGTTCTTGGGACGGTTAGCCGTCACAAAGCCATGCGCGGACCGCGCAAGGGACTTGTCGGCGGCACGAGAAAGAGGTAGTTAGACCGCTAAGAGTTTCGCTTAGCGCGATATCGCGGAGTGCGGCCGGCTAGCCAGGCAAATTTGTCGACCGAAAGGGGAGCGATCATGTCTATCATAACCATTGCGCACGGGGCTTATAGCGGCGGTAATGCGATAGCTGATACGGTTGCCCAAGCTCTCGGTTACAAATCCGTCGATCGCGAAGTGTTGATCGAGGCGAGCAAGCGTTACGGCATCCCGGAAGCCAAGTATGTCGAAGTGCTCGAGGCTGAAAGCCGCTGGTGGGAGCGCTGGCGCGAGAGTTTGCGACTCTACCGGATCACCTTGCAGGCAGCGATGTGCGAGGTCGCCCAAGGCGGCCAATTGGTCTATCACGGCAGAGCGGGCCAGCAGCTGCTACCCGGCATCGGCCATGTATTACGGGTGCTGATTGTCGCGCCGATGGACTATCGAATCGGCGTCGTCCGAACGCAGAAGGGCATGGACGAACCGAACGCCCGGCAGTTTATTCATGAACTCGATCGCGTGCGCGGCCGGCGCTTCCGCGCCTTGTTCAACGATGATTGGCAAGACCCGGTGGGTTACGATCTGGTGCTCAATAGTGGGCGGGTGAGGGCTGAGACGGCGGCAGCGATCGTTGTAGAATTGTCTCGGCGTAGCGAATTTCAATCGACTCCCGCTTCCAAGGCGGCGTTCGACGATCTGACCACGACGGCACGCGTGCAGGCGGCGCTGATTACGTCGCAAAAAACCCGCAACGTGGTTCTGAACGTTCGTAGCGAGGCCGGCCGTGTCAGTATCTCGGGTATCCTCGCCGATCCGGAATTGGAAAAAGAAGTCGTGCGGGTGGCCCAGACCGTGCTCGGCGTCGCTGAGGTCATCACCGACATCGAACCGCCGCCGATGGAGTATATGCACCCGTGACGGATCAGTGCTTCTGGGTCGTGAAAAGTTCATGTTGCCAACTGGTTTGAGCGAACCCCTTCGATGGACGAGTGCTACCGACGAAGAATTCATGCGCTTGGCCGTGGCTCAGGCCAGGGCAGCGGCGCGCCAAGATGAGGTCCCCGTCGGTGCGGTGATAGTTGGCAATGGGAAAGTCGTTGGTAGCGGCTTCAATCAACGTGAGTCACGGCAAAATCCGCTGTGCCACGCCGAGATCGCCGCCATCGACGCGGCGGCCAAACAATTGGGCAATTGGCGGCTGAGCGAGTGCACAATTTACGTCACACTCGAACCCTGCATTATGTGTGTCGGAGCGATATTACAGGCCCGCATCGGCAAGCTCGTATTCGGTTGCCTCGATGCCAAGGCCGGTGCGGTTGAATCTCTCTATCGTTTATGTGAGGATCGGCGCCTGAATCATCAACTCCCAGTCGTTGGTGGCGTACTGGCGAACGAAGCTGGAGCGCTTTTATCGGAGTTTTTTACCCGCCTGCGCGCGCGTAAGCGCGAGTCTAAAATTGGGGAGAGGTGGCCGAGCGGTTGAAGGCGCTTGACTCGAAATCAAGTGTACGGGGAACCGTACCGGGGGTTCAAATCCCTCCCTCTCCGCCAAATTTTTATTTTTCATATTCAGCGTTTTAACCCTACTCATGCGTCAGTGCCTACGATTTTGAAATGCAGCGTTACTCGCTCAAAAACATGGCAACCCATTTCGCACGATCAGTTCGAGCCAAAGTACAGCTGGCTTACCCAAGATAAAGACCGTTGCAAATTACGTTGCGAGGCAAGCACTATGGGCTTTGACGGCGCAGCCGCAGTAGCAAACGCGCCAAATTAGATGCCAGCGCGAAGTCAACACCAAGGGAGTAAGTCGATGGGAGCGATTGACGCTGACGCTCATGTGATAGAGACGGCACAGACGTGGAGTTATCTGGAAGGGAATGAGCGGCGTTTCACACCGCAACTGATGTCGCAGACCTCCGGCGCGGCACTTCTCAGCAATGAAGGCATGGCCGTGCGTGACTTCTGGGTGATCGAAGGGCGGGCGCACGGCAAAGACCGTAACGTCGGCACCGACACTCCTCAGGAATCCCGCGAGATGCTCAGCGTCGAGGCTCGGCTCGCTCACATGGATAAGCTCGGCATCGAGACACAGGTGCTTTATCCGACGCTCTTTCTCCGCCCGATCGTGCAGGAAGCCGAGCGTGAGCAAGCTTTGTGCAAATCCTATAATCGCTGGATGGCCGACCTTTGGCGACAGGGCAAGGGTCGCTTGCGTTGGGTGGCGAAGCCGCCGCTGCGCCTCTTGGAAAAAACCGGGGCAGCAGTAAAAGACGAACTCGAGCGAGCCAAGGACAACGGCGCCTGCGGTATCTTCATGCGGGGACTCGAATGCGAGCGGGCGCTCGGCTCGCCTTATTTCTATCCGCTTTGGGAGATGTCCGGCGATCTCGATTTGCCGGTCTGCATCCATTCCGCCAACGGTAGCTTCGTTCATCACGACTTCTTTGCCGACGATACGACTTTTACCAAATTTAAGCTTGCCGTCGTGGGCGCGTGTCACACGCTTGTCGAGAAGGAGATCCCGAAAAAGTTTTCCAAGGTCCGTTGGGGTTTCGTCGAGGTAAGCGCGCAGTGGGTGCCTTATGTTCTTAACGATCTGGCCGACCGCTTCCGGCGACAGGGCAGAACCCTTCCGACAGGCGCGCTCGCCGCCAACAACATGTGGGTGGCCTGCGAGAACACGGATGATCTGTCCTATATCTTGAGCCATACCGGTGAGGATCGCCTGATGATCGGGACCGACTACGGTCACCATGATCCATCATCCGAGCTCA
>JBGTCC010000559.1:0-6913 GCA_041749055.1 Thermodesulfobacteriota bacterium
TAGCCGAATGGTTTTAACGTCTGTGATCTTCATCGTTCACCTGAAATATTTGTCATACTCGTTGTTGTAACGGCTGTAGTCGTCGGGGCTCACCGGATTTTACAACCTTAGGGTCGGTTTGAACGGCGGGAACGGAACTAAATGATTGAACGGTTTGAACATGTTCAAACCGTTTCACTTCATCTCCCAGTATTGACCGTCGATGGCGGCGCCGTCGGCCACGGCGAAGCCTTCTACCTCTTCCATGCGCTTATCGCCTTTGACGTCGACACGCAGAACCGCTGGGCGATCTTTGCGCGCCGCGCTGGAGCGTAAAATCGCCAACGGCACCGTGCCGGTGCTCTCGAAGTAATAAAAGTAGCCGTCGGGCAGCATGATGCCTTCGCCCTTATTCAGAACAGTGGCCCTGCCTTCCTTGTCGAAGAACGTCGCCTGGCCATCGATGACCACGAAGGCATGATCCTCACCCGGATGAGTATGCAGCTTATTCTTTCTGCCTGGGGTGTAGAAGTTTAGCCCCATGGTCAGGCCGCCCGACTTGGCCAATGGTGTGTGGCTGCGGCCACCCGTGAGGAGATTTGTTTTCAGTTTGAACGTCGACGCTTGCATAGTGTTGGTCCTCCTATCCGCAACCGATGAATCTGAACGGCATCACGTCATCTCCCAAAACTGCCCCGGGATCGGTTCTCCATCCACCGCAATATATTTGTCGTCCACGTCAGTGCGCTTATTACCTTCAGCGTCCACGCGGGTGAATTCCGGCTTGCCCTTGAGCGCGCTTACGCGCAACAGCGCCAAAGGCTTATCGCCGGAATTTCCAAAGTAGTAAAGGGTGCCCACCGGCAGCATGATCGCTTCGCCTTTATTCAACACGCTTGGCTGATGATCTTTGTTGTAGAATGTCGCCTGGCCGTCCAGCACGACAAAGGTGTGATCCTCGCCGAAATGGGCGTGGAGTTTGTTCTGACGCCCAACCGCATAGTAGTTAATACCGACGGACATTAAATCGGTGTCGGCGAGCGGTATATGACTTCTCCCGCCGGTGATCATTGGCGTCTTGAGCTTATAGGTAAAAGCGTCCATAACTTCGTTCCTCCTCTGTTTAGGTCAGTAGACAATTTCTCTGCTGTCTCGTATATCGCAGACGATCCTCCTTGAAAAGGGTCGTTCGACTGGTCTATTTTGATGCAACGCTCAGGTCGAAAGGAAATAACTCAATGGCCAAAATAGGACTCGCCTGGGTCAACCCGGCACCGCTCACCAAACCGGAAAACGTCGTCAACTTCGCCAAGAAATGCGAAGCCATGGGCTGCGACTCGATGTGGACCATCGACCGTATCGCTTATGACAATCTCGAACCGCTGACGATTCTCGCCGCCGCCGCTGGCGCGACGCAGAAAATTCGCCTCGGCACTTCAGTCCTGCTCGGCAACACCCGCCACCCCGCCCATCTCGCCAAGATCATCGCGACGCTGGATTTCATCTCCAACGGCCGGGTCACCATCGGTCTCGGTTTCGGCAGCCGCGAGCCCGACTATAAAGCCGTAGAAATTCCCTACGAACGCCGCGGCACCAGAGCGGTGGAGCAGGTGCAACTGATGAAGCGGCTCTGGACCGAGGACAATGTCACGCATAAAGGGCAATTTTTTAATGTCGAAAATTTGAGCGTCGGCCCGCGACCGATCCAAAAGCCTCATCCGCCGCTCTGGACCGGCGGCAGCGCCGAAGCAGCCCTTAAACGCGCCGGCACTTGGGCCAACGGATTTATCTCCGGCAGCTCGGCGATCGCCGACTTCCACGTCACCTGGGACAAGATCGCCAGCTACGCCGCCGCGGCCGGACGAAACTCGAACGAAATCGCGAAAGCCAGCTTGGCTTTCATGGCGATCAACGACGATAAAGCCAAGGCGGTGAAAGTCATTGAAGATTATACTATGCGTTATTATGGCCGGCTGAGAACCGCGGTGGAACCGGTTTCGATTGTTGGCAGTGCCGACCAATGCGTCGAAAAGATTAATTATTTCCTCAGCAAAGGTCTCGACACCCTAATCATCGGCGTCGCCGATCCCGATCCGCGGCAGTTGGATTTGTTTGGCGACAAGGTGCTGCCGAAAGTAAAAGCGTAAACACAAGCATCAAGCCCCGGAAAAAAAGCGTTTCAATTCAATCATGCACGCTTGACCCCGATGGAGCCATAAGTTCGGTTTGGAGGCGCAGATGATTAAGGCGTGGGACGCGGACGGGCATGTATCGGAATCCGAAGTGACGTTCTCGGACAAATACTGGGATGCTAAATTGAAGGATCGCAGGCCGAGCATTCTAGAGACCGGCCCGGACGGCCCACTCTACTGGATGATCGATAGCCGCTCTTTCCCGGTGCGCAGCGGGCCCAATCAGCAAGCCGGCTTTCCGCTCAGCAAGAACGGCGTCACGGCAAGAGTCACGCCGGGAATCAGTCCTCATGACCCCGTCGAAAGCGCGGAAATGCGCTCGGTCAAGGCTCGCCTGGAACAATTGGACCGGGAGAATACCGCGCTGCAAGTGATCTATCCGACGATGTTTCTCTCCTATCCGATCACCTATGATCGGGATTTGGCCGTGGCGATGATGCGCGCCTACAATAGCTGGGTCGCCGACCTGACCAGCCAATGTCCCGAGCGCCTAAAATGGGTCACGGTGATCGACCCCATCGATCCGCAAGCATCGGTGCGCGAAATCGAGCGCGGCAAAAAGCTCGGAGCCGTGGGTGTCATGCTGCTCGGCGTCACCGGAGACGTGCGCATCGACGACCCGCCCATGGAGCCGATTTGGGCCGCGGCAAACGACACCGGGCTTGCTGTCGCCGTGCATACCGGACACAGCTTTCGCGCCCTCGGCCAGGTCAACGACACGCACCATGACAAGACGGCGATCTCGTTTTGGCTGACCGTGCAGTTCGCCTTCCACCGGGTGATCTCCAAAGGGATCGCCGACCGCTATCCGAATTTACGGATCGCCTTTCTCGAAGCCGGTTGCTCCTGGGTGCCCGCCTTGGTGGAGCGGATCGAAGAGTATAGCGGTTTTCCCGGGGCGCGGGCGGGCGTGGATTTTCATCGGGGTTACACGGGTAAGCATTGGCCCAAAGAATACATCGAGCGCGGCCAGATTTATTTCGGCTTCGAAGTCGACGAGAAACTGCTGCCGTTCGCCATCGAAGAGTTCGGCGACCAATGCTGGGTTTATGGCTCGGATATCCCGCACGGAGACCGCCTCTACGGCGCCGTCGATGTTTTCCTCAAGCGCAACGATATCAGCGAGGAGAGCAAGCGAAAGCTGCTGGTCGATAACACCGCGCGCTTTTATGGGCTTTAAGGTTGGACACGTGATCGTCTAGGTTTGCGGTTAGTCCATGTCGATCAACCGCTCGCTGGATTCTCGATGCGGTGGGATCAAAGGTGATTGAGGAAAATCATCCCGCCCCAGCCAATCAGAGCGACGCCCGTCGGCGCGCTCAATTTGCGGCCCCACGGCAGGTTCTTCTCCGCGGCCATCAATGCCCCGAGCACCAACATCCAGGCGATATTTCCGACCCCTACGGCGAACATCAAGAGCATCAATGCCCAGCAGCAGCCGACGCAAAATAAGCCGTGATGAGTGCCCAACAAAAATGCGTTGCGCCGCTCCTGGCGGCCGCGCCAGTACTCGGTGACGAAACTCAACGGCGCGCGGCACTTATCCAGACAGCGGTATTTTAAGCGGGTAAACTGAAAGCCGCCGGCGAGGAGCAGCGTGGTCGCGCCGATCACCCACGCGTTCGCTTCAAGCCAGGAACTGCTCTCGACGATTTCGTGCAACAACCAATCGGCGCCGTGAGCGAGAATTCCGAAACCCAGCCATACCGCCAGATAGCCGGCAATCACCAGGGCCAAGAGGTGAAGCTGATCCCGGCGCCGCGCGGTCAAGCGACGGAAGATTTCGAGCAGCGGCAAGGTCGTCGGCAACATCATGGCCACCGTCATTAGCGTCCAACCGGCCAGGTATAAGGTAATGGGCAGCAGGAGCGAGCCGGCATCGATCTCGCTGATTCGCTCGTGCCCGAGGTAACGGCCATATGGCGACCGATCCCAGATCCACAGAGCGCACCACGCCAAGCCCACCAGCGAAGCCATCAAGCCCGCGAAAACTCTACGGTCGGTTATAGATCCGCCCGACATGTTTGTCTCACTCCAGGCGGGCGCAAGCCTAGCTCTGGAAAAGGAATTTCCCCTGGATCGCGTTGTGATCTTTGAGATCGATGTTTTGCCCCAACGCAGGGTTCTTCATCTTGAACTTGGTCGCCTTGGCGACGTACGCGGGCGCACCGGGAATGGTCGAAAATATCGAATCACGCAGCGTTGTGACCTCGCCGTTGGGACCGCGAAAAGGTTCCATCTCACAGTCGGCAACGCTGCCGATTCGCAAAGTCCCTTTGCCTTCCGAAACTTGAAACGTGATGGGCGAGTGCTCTACGGAAACTACCTCGCCAATCAATTTCACCAGGTCGGCGACCGGACCGCCCTGTTTTCCTGTGTAAACAGTGAGAAGCGCATCTTCCTGTTGTTTAGTGGCGCGCTCATCGATGTGCACGACGACGCGCCAGTTGCCTTGCAAAATGTTTCCGGGAACATGAGCGGTGAATCCCATAGTGAGGCCCGACACATCTACGCCATCGATATCGCCTTTTTCGAAATGGTGCGCCAACGCCGTATCGCAAGTTCCATTATCCGGGTCCATGCCGACCCAGCAGGGACACAGCACGTCGCAATTGCAGACTTCGAGAAGGCTGCCTTCGAGTTTGTATGCCATAAATCCTCCCTTTATCGGTAATTTCGTGTCCGTGAAAAGTCGCACCCGGCGCGCAGGTCAAGGACGCGCCGAGCACAGGGATTTATCGAATAGGAAAAAATATGTCAACCCGAAAATTCGCGGCAGCTGCCAAATCTCTCGCAACATCGAGATCGGGTAACCGGCTTCATTTATCAGACTTGCCGAAGCCTACTTGTGCTGCGCATTACCGGCAGCCCCATCTGCTGCCACAAAAGCATGCCGCCGTGCAGGTTGGCGACCCGAGCAAAGCCGGCATCGCGCAGGATGACAGTGGCCTGGCCGGAACGCATGCCGGCATGGCACACCGGTATCACCGGCTTGTCCTTGGGAATTTCCGCCAGGCGGCCTTTCAGTTCGTTTAACGGGACACATTGAGCCGTGGCGATATGGCCCAGCTTGTCCTCCAGTTCTTCGGGTTGGCGCACGTCGAGCACGTGGACTTCAGCGAGATGTTCGGCCACCCACTCCGGGTCGATCTCGAGCAGCCCCGCGTAGCTCCGCCGCACCGGCCCCCAGTCCGCGGGTCGCGGGACCTTTTCATCCTGCGGCTTACCGCAACGCAGATTCGCCGGCACGGCGACGTCAATCTGCTTGGGGTGCGGCAAATTGAGGTTTTCCATGAAGCCGACAAAGTCGCGCTCATCGGCCTGGCCGCCGATGCGCGGATTGTGCGCCCGCTCCTCGCCCACCGAAGACATGGTGCGGCCACTGTAGTCGTGGCCGGGAAAAATCAGCGCATCGTCCGGCAGACTGAAGATCTGCTCGGTGATCGAGCGGTAGAGCGTGCTGGCGTTGCCCTGCTGGAAATCGCAGCGGCCGGCGCCGCGGATCAGCAGACAGTCGCCGGTGAACGCCATGCTCTGGTCGTCAGTCACGTAGGTGATGCAGCCGTCGGTGTGGCCGGGCGTAGCGCGCACTTCCAGATAGCGTTCCCCGAAGGCCACCCGATCGCCATGATCGAAGCGCAGGTCGGCCCCCTGCACCGCAGCGCCGTAGCGTTGCGAAATCCCGATCAGGCAGCCGGTGGCCTGTTGCATCAACCACGCGCCGGTCACGTGGTCGGCATGGCAGTGGGTGTCGAGCACGGCGAGCAGCTTCAACCCGAGTTCCTCCAGCAGCGCGCGATCGCGGAAGTGCTGCTCGAAGACTGTGTCGATGATCACGGCCTGCCGGCTTTGCGGGTCGCCCACCACGTAGGTATAGGTCGACGACGTAGCGTCGAACAGCTGGCGAAAAATAATCTTGCCGAACACGTTATCCATCATCGTCCTCTGGTACCGGTCGTTATGCGCTGCCACTCAGCTTGGTCAGCAGCATCCCAATCAACAATAAGATAGCTGCACGGCGCCCGTTGCCGTCCATCCACATCAGGCCAACGTTCGGTTGTGAGACCATTCTTGAACAGCAAATTCGTATCGCTCACTTGCAGCTTCGAAGTCAAGCGAAGTGTTCCGCAGAATCACTCCGGCGTGGTAGCGCCAACCTGACCATCTGACTATTTTGTGCTTGCGCCACAAATCCAGGAAGCAAGGTTTTGTCCAGCCGTATTACAGTTAGGCGTATTCGTCGTAGATGCTGTCGAACTTGCCCTGCTTGAACCCGGCCATGTTCCGGCAAATCGTGCGAACCTTCTCCTGATCCTCGTCGCTGGTCGCGCTCTCCGCGATGGCGGCGGCCGCGCGCTCGGTGTGCTCGACGTCGGCGCCCTTGTGAACGATGAAGAACTCGCGGGCTTGCTCCGACATGTTGTAGGGTTCCTTCGATAGGTATTCGTCGAACTCTGCGGCATAGTGTTGGACCATGGTCTCGTTGGACAGCGCCATGGCACGCATCTCAGCGACGGACACCAGGAATATGCCGTGAATGCACACCGCTGTGTGCACCAGGGCGCCGCGCACCGGCACGGCCTGGTCGAAATCCGTCTCCGTGAGGCCCAAGGAGAAGCCCAAAGTCTTGCACATGTTGGGGTGGGTCAGTTCCTCGCCCATAGCCGTGGCGTACGCTGTAAACGTCCGGTCATCGGCGGCGTGTTGGGTCGCCCCAAGAGCGAACGCCTTGAGAATGCCCA